>JABHOU010000192.1 GCA_018695085.1 Opitutia bacterium
CAAACGCCGATCTTCTTCAATCAAGGCATCCAGCACTTCATTGAGTCCACCGTCCATGACCTCGGTCAAGTTCCGAGTGGAATGGCCGATGCGGTGATCCGTCATTCTGCTTTGAGGGAAGTTGTATGTACGAATTCGCTCACTCCTGTCACCTGTTCCGATTTGCCGCCGCCGATTTGCTGCATATCTCTCTCGCTCTTCTTCCTGCTTCAAGTTCAGGAGGCGAGCACGGAGAACAGTCATGGCCTTGTTTTTGTTTTTGAGCTGCGAGCGTTCGTCTGCGCAGTAAACAGTTAGACCCGTAGGTTTGTGGAGTAGTTGAACTGCCGAATCTGTAGTGTTCACTCCTTGACCACCTGGCCCACTGGCCCTGCAGACATTGATTTCCAGATCATTCGGGTCGATCTCTATGTCAACTTCTTCTGCTTCAGGCAGAACGGCAACGGTTGCAGTTGAAGTGTGTATGCGCCCGTTGGCTTCAGTTGTGGGCACTCTTTGTACTCGATGAACACCGCTTTCAAATTTAAGCCGTGCAAAGACATCCTCGCCCTTGACCGAAAAAATAACTTCTTTGTAGCCACCTGTTTCCGAAATACTTTCGCTCAATCGCTCTATACTCCACTGGCTTTCTTCGGCGTAACGCGAATACATCCGCAAGAGATCTGATGCAAAAAGTGATGCCTCTTCACCGCCTGTGCCTGCCCGAATTTCGATTATGGTATTTCGCTCATCCGCCTCTTCGGCCGGAATCATGGCGAGAAGAAGGTTTTCTTTTGTGTCTTTCAACTTGGCTTCCAGTATCTCGATTTCTTCTGCGGCCATCTCTCCTAATTCTTCGTCGTCCAGCAAAAGACGATTTTCAGTTAAGGTTTTTTCGGAAGTTTTGATGTCATCGCCCAATCCGAGCAATTGCTCGATCCTACGGTGTTCGCGAGACAAGCTTGCTGCACGCCTCTGGTCTTTGAAAATATCCGGGTCCGCAAGTTCCTTTTCCAATTCCCCGAGGCGTTTGCGGAAGGGATCAAGATCTGGTGTTTGGTGCATGTTTAATACGAATTTTCTTTGCTCGAAAGAACTTAAGGCGTAAAAGTAATGGTCTATGAATCAAGCCCGAAAGCAAGCTCAAGTGCATGGGCAAAATATAATAGCCTGCGTGTGGGATTTTGACAAGACGCTCATACCCGGATACATGCAGACTCCTCTGTTCGAACGTTACGGAATCGATGAAAATCTTTTCTGGAACGAAGTTAATAGTTTGCCGGAAGTGTATGCGAAGAGAGGATTGCGAGTCTCTGCAGACACCATCTATCTCAACCATCTGCTCAGTTATGTCAAAAATGGCCCCCTACGTGGTCTCACTAACGAAAAACTTGTTGAGCTTGGGACCGAACTTGAATTTTGCCACGGATTGCCGGAGTTTTTTGGAGAGTTGTCAAAAATTCCGTCGACCGAGGAGTTCAGTCAGTATGATTTTCGGCTGGAACATTACATCATCAGTACTGGGCTTACCCATGTCGTTAGAGGTAGTAAGATTGCCCCTTTTGTGGAAGATATATTTGCCTGCGAATTTATAGAGTCTCCCCTTCCCCCCTATTTTTCTAGGCAAACTGAACTTTTTTTGCCGCTGGAACCTGAAATCACCCAAATCGGCATGGTCGTGGATAACACGATAAAGACCCGCTATATTTTCGAAATCAACAAAGGCTCAAATAAAAACCCTGCGATCGAGGTCAACTCAGCCTTGCCTCACGAAGATCGAAGAGTCCCCATCGATCAAATGATTTATGTTGCAGATGGCCCAAGTGACGTTCCGGTTTTTGCGGTCTTGAAGCAATGGGGAGGAAGAACCTACGCTGTTTATGACCCGGATAATGAGAAAGAATTCAAGCAGACTTGCCGACTTGTCGAGACGGGCCGAGTGCACAATAACGGCCCTGCTGATTATCGTTCATCTTCGCCAACTTCACAGTGGTTGAAGCATAAGGTCCTCGAAATTTCCCGGGAGATGGTTCTTAAGCGAGAGAACGCCTTGAGATCACGTTCTACAAATCCTCCTCACCACCTTCCTCGAGAAGAAGATTCCAGTGACTCGATAAATCCTCCCCAGCAAGAGACCCTTTTCGACTAGAGTGATCTAGCTTTAAGGCCAGCGACATGCGCATTTTCCCTGGCGAACGGCGTGCGAGCCTAAGCGTTCGTGAGTTGGCTGATTTCGCCCTAGGGCCGAGAAGGCGATTTGGCGGATTTTCCGGTACTTGGCGAGCCGAACTTGGTCGGGAATGGCATTCCTCTTTGCGGACGGAATCAGAGTTACTGGGAAACGAGGGAGGCGAGGTTCGTCATGAGGTTACCGTTCGAGGCATTTTACTACGAGGTGGATGGGTGTTAGAGTTGGAGGGGCGTGCTGACAAACTGGTCGAGAACAATGGCTTGGCTCTGGTTAGTGAGCTTAAAACCACTTTTCTTCCCTTACCATCGTCCGAAGAAAGTTTACGGGAAAAGTATCCTCATTATTTTTTGCAAGTGTCCGCCTACCTGCTGCTATTCCGTCTTTTACCTGAATATGCCCAGAAGCAGGTTGTTGGAGAATTGAGGTTTGCCGATGTTTCCAGCGGAGGATTTATCCAAACATTACCGGTAGAGCATTGCGATGATGAAGCTTTAGAAAAGCAGGTGGAGTCGTTACTGGAATTTCTTGAAGAGCGGCGGCTCAATCGGCAATGTCTTTCTACCCTCTCATTCAATAATCCCTTCGAGACTTTGCGTGAAGGGCAAGCCGAAGCCCAGGCGGCCTTGGAGCAATCTTTTGCGACCGTTCCCGTTACTTTATTTGAAGCACCAACTGGTTTCGGCAAGACAGGTACCGCCCTTTCCTTTGCCCTAGAACGATTGAGGGACGGTTTGTGTGACCGCATTCTGTACTTGACTGGCAAAACAACAGGACAAAACGAAGTGGTTAGAACCTTAGACAAAATGATTCCCGATGATTGTGGTTTCCGCTACCTTTGCCTACGCAATCGTACCGAGCGCAACATTGGCTTTGAGGATCTCGAACATTTGTCCGAACAAGAGTTAGCTCGTCGCTGGAAATCTGCAGCCTTAAATCCCCTTGCTCTCTTTCAAGGAGGTACAATATCAGAGAAAAACTTAATTGAATCTGCAAAACACGCGGGTATCCCTCCTTATGAAATTATTCGTGCATGTCTCCCTTTTGCAGAACTATGGATAGGCGATTTCAACTATGTGTTTCAACCGCGAAGCGCCTCGACCTTCGGCACGGTGGAAGGCTTTGCTCCCATACGTTCACTTCTCATAGTGGACGAGGCCCACAATTTGCCCGAACGCGTCGCATCGGGACTGTCGACACGATTTGCTTTTGGTGATGCCGCACAAGCGACCGAGCACCTACTTTTCGCTCAAGCCCCTAAGGGATTAATCAGGGCACTGGATGATTGGGTTGAGTTTCTTAATACTCGTCGACAAAACGAAATCGTGGATGCCGATGATTTCTACAAAGCGACCGAGCTA
>JABHOU010000061.1 GCA_018695085.1 Opitutia bacterium
CTTTGGATTCTCCAAGACAGGAAACAGGCTTTTGCCTTCAACCCCCTTGGGTATGGTCAAGCCGGTTGCCTCGCAGGCAGTGGGGAACAAATCGATCAACTCGACTATTGAAGAACTGGACCCCGGTTGACTCGTAGGCACTTTCATGATGAGAGGGACTCGAGTCACTTCTTCACGTAAATTCCCCTTTTGCCAAAAGTGGTGTTCCCCGAGCAGGTAGCCGTGATCGCTGGTGAAAAAGACAGCGGTTTCTCGGTCGAGCTCAAGTTCTCTCAGGGTCTTCAAAATCCGGCCTACTTGCTCGTCCATGAAAGTCACGGTAGCAAGATAACCGGCCCACATTCTTCTCTGATTATCAGGAAACTTGTCGATGCCGTAATACTTCGAGTTGGAGCGAGAGACCGCCGACTTGGGCATATCATCCCAGTCGTCAGAGGGGACGAAGGGCAAGGTCATCTTCTTGTAGGGGTAACGAGCGAAGTACTGTTCCGGGGCGACGTTGGGGTAATGCGGCCTGACCAATCCGGTTGCGAGGAAAAAAGGCTTGTCGTCTTTCCGGAAGCTCTTCAGCAGTTCGATCGATTTGGTTGCAGACTTCCAGTCCGGTTGGTCGGAACCGTCTCCCACGTAATCGACGGTCACGAACATACGGTAAGGCATTCTAGTGGACTGGCGACCTGCAGGTTTTGTGGTGAACTTGTTCAGGTTCAAACAGGCATAGTTGCCGGGCGTGTGGGCTTCCTTTCCGGGCATATTGAACTTGGCCGACCAACATGCGGGAACGTCCGCCCCGTCGGTTCCGGCAATGATGTCTCCGGGAACGCGCATGTGAAATATCTTCCCCACCCGCGTGCTGGAAAAACCATTCTTGCGGAAGTGTTCGCCCCAGGTAATTCCCCTTTCTCCTTGGCGGCGTCCACGCATGAAACTTGCCCGGGACGGTCTGCAGGTGGTGCCTTGGCAATAGGCATTCCGAAAGAGCGTCCCCTCCTTCGCCAATTGATCGACGTGGGGCGTTTGGGCGATCTTGTTTCCATAACACCCCAAGGCATCCGCCTTGAGATCGTCGGAAACGATCAGCAGGACGTTTTTGACTTTGGACTGAGCCGAAAGACACAGAACAACAAAAATGGCAAGAATCGTCCCCTTCATTAGGAATTGAGATATTTCAGGCTTTTGCGAACGCTCTTCAGCGGGGAAGGCGAATGGTCCTGCTCGACGTGGCAATGTTTGACTCCACAATTACGGGCCGCCTTCATCACCGGAAGCATGGGAATCATACCGTCCCCGATTTCATCGAACGCGTCCGGTTCAACTTTACCGAAATTCGGGCAAATCGACCCTTTTTTCAAATCCTTGAGATGCACCTGGGAAACTCGATTCTTCAGCTTTGCAAGTTGGACGACCGGATCAACTCCGCCCACTTTCACCCAAAAGACATCCACTTCGAAGAACATGTCGGGGGAAAAGCGCTCCACGAATACGTCGAACCCCGTCTTGCCCTTGTTCATTGGCTTGAACTCGAAAGCATGGTTGTGGTAGGCCAAGCGAATTCCTACTCTCTTGGCTTGGTCGGCTCCCTCGTTCAAGGCATCGGCCGTCTTTTCGTATCCGGCAAGGCCTTCCCGATCCTTACCACTAAGATAAGGGACTACCAAGTCGGAGAGTCCGTGTTTACGAGCGAGTTCGAGAACTTGCTCGAATGGCTTGACTCCCTTTTTTTCGGGGTGAAGAAGTGAGTCCCATGTAAAGTGACTGGAGTTGACCTGCATCCCTTGGCCCCTTGAACGCTTGATCATCTCGATGGCTTCCGCAGAAGGGAAACCATACGGTTCAACTTGCTTATACCCGATACCGGCCACTTCATCGATGGCCTTAGATAAATTTTGAGCAATTGGTTTTCGAAGGGTGTAGAGCTGGAGACCGATTTGGTCGAGATAGGGAACCCGGGAGGGACGAGAAAGAACAGGCAGACTGAGGCTCACGCCACATGCCTGATAAATAAAGGATCGTCGATTCATGAACACTATCGATTAGAGGGGATTGAGTAGTCGGCAACTTTTTTTGAATTTTTGATTCTGGCTTAAAGCCTTCTTCACCGCCAGCTCTTTTAGCTTTTCCGTCGGGCATCGAGCAGGCTTGGCAGGATCAATGCACGGCACAGGAGAAACGCGAGATCATCTACGGAATCCGATCTACCCGCCCTAAAGAACCGCCTCGCAGGGGACGAGGCAATCCACCTTTCGACTACGAACAGCTCTCGGGCTATTACTTCTTCTTTTTGTCGCCGCCTTTTTTGGAACCCTTGAGTTGTGCTTTCTGCTCTTTGGTGAGAATGCTAACCATCTTGGCGCGAACTTCCTTTTGGAGAGTGCCCATGGCCTTCTTGCACTCGGCCAGCTTCGTTTTCTGATCCTCGCTCACATTGAACGCAGCTTCCGCCGCAGCCCTGAGTTCCTTGCCTTCCTTGCCCGCAGCCTTGGCGGCCTTGAATGCTGCTGCCCGGGCTTTCTTTTGGTCTGTGGTAATTATTCCTGAAGCTTCTTTGCGGCAGGCGGCTAACTTGGGGCCAAATTCCTTGTTCAACGCATCCAGCTTGGCCTGCTGATCGGCTGTCAACTCAACGCCCTTTGGCGCTTTGACGGCTACTGGCGCAGGCTTTTTCTTCTTTGCTTTGTCTGCGGCAAAGGTAGGAGTGATGACGGCGAAGGCCAGAAGTAGTAGGGAGAGGGTATGGATAATGGTTTTCATAGTTTTGTATTGTTGAGGGAGTTCAAGATTCGACCTCTATGATAGAAATAGGAACGATATATTGTAAATAGCCGATGGAAAGAGAATTAGGACTTTGTCGGAGTATTTATCTTCGAACAAACATAGGGGGCCACCTTCTTTAGATATTCGGCTGGTCGGTTATCGACTTCACTGAAATCCTCAAGATCAATGTTCAAAAGCCAATCGGCAATAAACCTTATTTCAAGTGGAACCATCCCTTGTATTGTCAATAATAGGTTTTTAGCTTTGCATATATGCGTGGTTTATCGAACCTCTGCCCGACTTAAATGCTAACCGTATCAAAAATCAGTAAGGGTTTCGGACCTCAGACTCTGTTCACGGATATTTCTCTTCGTCTTCTACGCGGAGATCGAGTCGGTCTGGTGGGACCAAACGGCACCGGAAAAACTACACTATTTTCGATTATCTTGGGAGAAACTGAATCGGATAGTGGTAAAATCGAATTGGAACGAGGTATCCGGATCGGGTTCCTTCCTCAGGAAAGCGCACCAACTGGCGATGAAACCGTAATCGAGTTAGCCACCTCAATTTCTTCTGAAATGGAAGAAGTTTATACCACGCTACGAACACACACTGATCCCAATTCACCTGAACGACTCGTTTCCATAGAACAATTCGTCGATCTCGACGGGCACAATCTGGAAGCCAAGGCAAAGCGAATTCTCGCAGGACTGGCTTTCCGCCCTCAGGAATTCGACAAACCGGCTCACACCTTAAGCGGTGGGTGGATCATGCGGGCGCACATTGCTCGTCTCTTGGTGATGGAACCGGACCTTCTCATGCTCGATGAACCCACAAACCACCTAGACCTCGAAACACTGGATTGGTTCCAAGGGCAACTAAAGCGGTATTCGGGTGTCATTCTGACCATTTCACACGACCGCGAATTCCTCAACGGCATTTGCGATGGAATCGTGGAAATCAGCCACAGGAAGCTTTACCGCTACAACGGCAATTACGAAAACTATCTCGTCCAAAAAGCCGAGCGCGAAGCACAACATCTATCGGCATATCAAAATCAGCAACGGGAGATCGCTCATCTAGAATCATTCATTTCTCGATTTCGAGCACAGGCATCCAAGGCCACACAAGCCCAAGCTCGGATCAAACAATTGGAAAAAATGGAGCGGATCGAGGCGCCGGAAAGCGCCGAAACCACCATAGCTTTTCAATTTCCCCAACCTCAGCGTAGCGGCCAACGGGTCGCCACCTGCAAAAATGTCCGACAAGCCTATGACGACCTCGTGGTCTATAAGAATCTAAATCTGGAAATCGAAAAGCACCAGCGCATCGTGCTGGTGGGACCAAACGGGGCAGGAAAATCGACACTTCTCAAAATACTAGGCAACGTGATACCCATTGAAAGCGGGACTTGCGAACTCGGGCACAATGTCGAGGTAGGTTATTTTTCCCAGCAACGGGTCGACGTGCTGGATCTCGAACGAACCGCATTGGAAGAAGCCATGGAACGAGTCGAGAACGACATGACCGAGGTGAATGTTCGAACACTCATGGGAGCGTTTCTCTTTCGGGGCGAC
>JABHOU010000089.1 GCA_018695085.1 Opitutia bacterium
ACGGTTTACTTCCCTCGCTTTGTCTTGTCCTCCAATCGACTTCCAGAGAGAGGGACGGTAATTTAAATCGTAAGAGACAATGACTCCATGTTTCTGAGCTGCCCGAACGGCTTCGATGACGACCTCGGCGGAATTTTCGGAGAGGGCTGCAAAGATTCCACCGGTGTGGAGCCAGCGCACACCTTGCCGGCCGAAGACGCCGTCCCAGTCGATATCACCGGGTTTCATTTGAGAGGCGGCCGTATTCCCTCTGTCCGATGTTCCTGCGGCTCCACGCAGTCCGTAGCCCCTTTCGGTGAAATTGATGCCATTGCGCACATCCCGTCCGATGCCGTCGAAAGGCACCCAGCTTACTAGGCCCGTATCTACTCCTCCTTGTAATATGAAGTCTTCGAGTAGACGACCAATGTCGTTGTCTGCGAAGGCTGTGGCGATGGCGGTATTCAAGCCAAAGCAACGCCGAAGGCCTCGGGCTACGTTGTATTCTCCGCCACCTTCCCATACTTCAAATGCGCGAGTGGTACGAACACGACCTTCTCCCGGATCGAGACGAAGCATTATTTCGCCGAGGGAAACAAGATCCCATTGGCATTCTTCGGAAGGACGTATATCTAAAATTGACATGATGAAATATGTGTTTTGGTGTATGGAATTGTGGTCCGATGCTCAGGAAGCCAGTAAAAGGCCGCTGCGATCCCACTTTTCTAATCCGCATTGTTCCGCGACTTCGTCGAACTCGTCGAGTTCTTTTTCGCTGAATAGAAGACCTCCGTTTAATTCCGAGCGTTCAGCAAAGCGTGCCTCGAGTTGACCGGGCATAAGACAGTTCTCGTTTCCTTCTTTGAGAATGTCGTCCAGAACCGCCTTGAGGTTTTCGCTCTGCGTGCGTTGGTGAGCGAAGCATCCGGCGTCGAAGGCATCCGGGTGAATCACTTGAAAAAAGAAATTGCAGCAATACTTTTCGCCCGAGACGGTTCCGGGTATGCCACGAATAGTCGAAAGGGAACCGCCGGTCATGGCCCCGAGGATTTCGTTGAGAAGTCCTAGGCCATAGCCTTTGTGCGCGGCAAAGGGTAGGAGGGCCGCCGCGTCATTCGGGTCAGTGGTGGGTTGACCATCCTTGTCTACCGCTGCATTGGGAGGAAGTTGTTGGTTTTCCCGTTTAAGCTGTTGAACGCGACCCATGGCAATGACTGAGGTTGCCCAGTCGATGACTACGGGGAAACCGATGGCTTCAGTGGTCGGCAAGCCCCAAGAGTGAGGGTTTGTTCCCAAGGTAGGCGTTTTACCTCCAAAGGGCACGACCTCGGCGAGGGTGGAGGTGCAGTTTGTGTAGGCGTAGTAGCCTTTGTGGGCGGCGTGCATGACGTAACCTCCACCCCAAAGGTAATGAAACGCATTGTCTATTGCAATGGTGCCGGAGCCATGCTTATCCGCCATTTCGATGCAGGTGTCGATGGCTTGATAGGCCACGGCTTGGCCTAGCTTCTTGTTGGCATTCCAAGTCTGACAGGCATCGAAGCGACTATCCTTTACTTCAATGGCTGCGCCGGGCGTGCAACCACCCACGGCCGAACCAAATAATTCGTCCAGATGGAGAGCCTTGAGCGCGTTGTGGGTGCGAATGCCATGCTTGGTGGCGTAAGCGGAAAAGGTTGCCGCTGCCGATGATTCGTCCGGGTGAAAGCCTCGGTGTTCGAAAACATTGCGCACGAGGGTATCGTGAGATTCTTGCGGTACGACGTAAAAAGTGTCTTCCATGAGAAAGGGGAAAAGATAGGTTTAATGGACTTAGATGACAGGAGAAGGAATGGGAGCGTCGTTCGCTTGGGCCAATGGTTCCTCGCCTTTCAAAACATGGATGAGATTGCGAACGGCCATGCCTGCCTGACGCTGAACGGATTCGTAGGTTCGAGAGCCGATGTGCGGAGTGATCACAGTGTTTGGGGCGGATAACAGAGGGTGGTCCGATGCCGGGGGCTCTTCTTCCATCACGTCGGTGCCGTAGCCTCCGAGCTTTCCGGATTCGAGAGCCTCCACCATGGCGGCGGAGTCGACCAATTCACCTCTTGCGCAGTTAAGAACGATGGCTCCGTCTTTAAGGGAGGCGATACTCTGTGAGTTCAACATGTAACGAGTTTCAGGTGTCAGGTTGACGTGTAAGGAAACTACGTCCGCGTCCGCCATCGTTTCGCCAAGCGAGGAACAACGTTTTACCTTGTGAGCATCGGCAAACTCCTCGTCCCAGTAAAGGTCGAAGGCCTTCACTTCCATACCGAAGGCTTTTGCTCGTAGGGCGACTTCCTTGCCTATTCTGCCCAGACCCACGATAGCGATGGTTTTGCCCATGATCTCGTTGCCTGTGAGACGTTTCCATTCTCCACTTCGGGTTACGTTGGCTTCCTCCACCAAGTTGCGAACCAGAGCCAGAAGAAGGGCAAAAGTATGTTCGGCAACCGTCGTATGGTTGACCCCGGGGCAAAAAGTGACGGGGATTCCCTTTGCCGTGGCGTGCTCCATATCGATCTTGTCT
>JABHOU010000195.1 GCA_018695085.1 Opitutia bacterium
ACCTACATCTTGTCTTTTCGAGGGAACAGCGAAAGAAGAAACTTCAAATTGGTGGCAAAGAAAAACGGATTTGACGAACGGGAGGAAGGAGAATTCTAAAGCATTTCAGGTGTAGCTGAAACCAATCGAATTACTAGGCAATTCAAGAAAGGGCTCTTCAGACTGTTTTACAGTTTGCCGAGAGTGCGACAATACTCAGCAAAACTCTTGGCTTGTTCACGAATTCGCTTTCCATAATCACTAGCCTCTAATCCACCCGATTGCTTCATGACCGATCCAACCGCAGGGATAAAAACGCGGCGAGGAAAGTTTAGGGCGTTGCGATAGCCAAATACTTGTTGCAAGTGCTCGACGGGACGAAGGCCACCGAACTGTCCAGCTGAAATCCCGATGTAACTGACGGGACGATCTTCAAAGCTTTCGGGAAAAGGAAGCATGTCGATGAAAAGCTTAAGTGCCCCGGACATGCTTCCATTGTATTCGGGGGTAATTACAAAAAGACCGGACGATGCAAGAATCTGCTCCGTAAACTCGACGACGCGAGGAGGTTTTTCGACATATGCGTTCGGCGAAAAAGTTTCGGGTGGTAGATCGGCAATGTCCAGAACACGGTTATTGATACCAAGTTCGTCATAGACTTTGGCGACAAAGTCAGCGACTTGAGCAGAAACACTTCCGGTGCGATTGGTCCCAACGATAATAGTAATCATGACGAACAGTCTTCAATGAGGCTTAGAAGCTCGTGGTGTTCTTTAGCAATTGGAACTTCTGGATAGTCCGCGGCAAGAGAGTGAGGAGGACGAAAGAAAATGCAGTGCTCGGCGGTCTTAAGCATACCGAGGTCGTTGTAGCTGTCGCCGCCGGCAATAACTTCGAAGTTAAGCTTTTGTAGATATTGTACGGTCTTCCTCTTGTGGTCGGCGATCCGAAGGCAGTAATCGGAGATGGTTCCGTCTTCATCGACTTTGAGTTCATGGCAAAAAAGCGTGGGATATCCAAGCTGTTTCATGAGAGGGTTAGCAAATTCACGAAAAGTGTCCGAGAGAATGACAAGCTCGTGGGTCGAGCGAAGTTTGTCGAGAAATTCGAGTGCACCCTGCAAAGGCCTTAAAGTCTCAATCACCTCTTGAATCTGGTTCAGAGTGAAACCATGCTCGGCCAGAATATCTAACCGGTAACGCATAAGTACGTCGTAATCCGGTTCGTCTCGAGTGGTACGCTTAAGAGCTTCTACCCCAACTTTTTCGGCAAATGCTATCCAGATTTCGGGAACAAGCACTCCTTCGAGGTCAAGACATACAACCTGCATGACCTATAATTGTTCAGGGAAGCGAAGTTTCACCCATGAGGTATCGGTCACATTCTCTTGCCACTGCACGTCCCTCGTTGATGGCCCAAACTACAAGTGATTGTCCACGGCGCATATCACCTGCGGCAAATACACCTTCCACGCTCGTTTCAAATTTACCATAATCCGCCCGCACATTGGAGCGATTGTCGCGCTCAAGATCGAGTTCCTCGGCAATGGAGTCTTCGGGACCCAGAAAACCCATAGCAAGAAAGGCGAGCTGGGCAGGGATTTCACGTTCACTGCCCTGAACTTCCTGAGGAGAAAAGCGACCGTTTTCTTCCTTCCATTGAATATCGCAGATCAGGATTCCGCGGAGAGCACCATCGTCATCGCCAAGAAACTTTTTGGTAGAAACAAGATATTGCCGAGGATCCTGCCCGAAAACTGCCTTCGCTTCTTCTTGGCCATAGTCGAGAGCGTACACTTTAGGCCATTCGGGCCATGGGTTTCCTGCATCACGTTCGACTGGTGGCTTGGGCATGATTTCCAACTGCGAGATGCTGTTGCAACCGTGACGCATGGAGGTTCCCACGCAGTCGGTCCCAGTATCGCCGCCGCCAATGACAACGATGTCCTTGCCTTTGGCTGCGTTCTCAAAAGAAGTCGCATCCTTCGCCTCTAGGAGACCTTGCGTATTGCGTGTAAGAAACTGCATCGCAAAGTGGACGCCATCGAGATTCCGACCTTCGACTGCAAGATCGCGAGGTTGGGTTGCGCCACAGCACAGCACGACGGCGTCAAATTCATCTGTAAGTTGCTTGGCAGGAAGATTCTTACCGATTTCTATGGAGGTCTTGAAGTCAATGCCTTCTGCAGTCATGAGATCCACTCGTCGCTGAACGATAGATTTTTCGAGCTTCATGTTTGGAATACCGTACATCAAGAGTCCGCCAATTCGGTCGTCACGTTCGAAGACGGTGACCGCGTGCCCGGCCTTATTGAGTTGATCGGC
>JABHOU010000285.1 GCA_018695085.1 Opitutia bacterium
AAGGCGATGAGGGTTTTCATGGAGACGAAGAACTCAGGGAACTGCACTTCGATCTCGAAAGAAGGAACCTTGAATTTGAACTCGAAAGAATGGAGAACGAGCAGAATCGTGAACGCAAGGAGTGGGAGCATGAACTACAGCGAATGGAACATGATTTCGAACGAGAGCGCATGGAATGGGAACTGGAAAGATTGCATTGGGGACATGAGCGTGAGCAATTGCATCACCAGTGGGATAATGAGCGACGCAATGAAGATCATGGTCAAAGGGATCACGATCACCGCCATCACGATCGAAATTAAATTTTACGGTAAGACACCCTATTCTCTTAACTTTACTTTTAAGAGAGCTGCGTTCGAAGTCTGAGAACAAATTAAGTTTTTCATGAAAAAACTCCGGCCAAGGTTTTTACGGCGGCGGAGCTTTTTTATAGATTTATTGTAACCCATCTACAGTTGCCGCTGTATATATTCACATGACATTGATCCATTGTGTAGCTTCTTTGTTGTGTGAGGGGCGTAGGGTGGTTTCTACGCCCCTAGATTTATCGTAACCCATCTATAACTTTCGCTGTATATTTAATATGACTTTTATTGTTTATGGAGCTTTCCGAAGAATTTATTCTTGAGCTGACTCAGGTGCAGCAGCGGTTTTTCGGCTTCCTGTTCAAGTGGTTGGCCGATCGCGAACAAGCCCGTGAGGTCTTGCAACGAACCAATCTCGTGCTTTGCAGGAAGTCCTCGGCCCGGAACAAATTTCAAGGACTGGGCGATAACCGTGGCCAACTACGAGGTAATGGCCTATCGGAAAAAATCAGGTACGCGACCACTTGCGTGCCAAGATCGCAGTCGTTTACGTTTATTTAAACTTTGCCAAAGAACCACAGCCACAACCAACCATATCCAAACATGAAAAAAACTCATTCTCACCCTACTCGCGGGATCCATTCTAGCCTTCGGCGCCTACGCCGACAAGAAGAAGGAAACCGACCCAGCGAAACCCGCCAAGACCGAAAAGGCCGACAAAGCAAAGAAAGACAAAAAGGAAAAAGGTGAAGAAGTCACCGTCGTCGGCGCTTTGAAACATCACTCTTCAGGCGCCCCCGTCCTGCTGACACATAAGAAGTTTAAGTTTAACGAGCCCCGCATGTACTTCCTAATGGGAACGGTCGCCAAGGCATTCGCCAAGGAAAACCCAAAAGCGGAGAAAGTAGAGGCAAGCGGTCTGGCTTTCGAAACCGATCCAGGCGAGCAGCGCTTTGTTCTCATTGTCGCAAAGATTGCGAAAAATAAATAGCTGATTCCAATCTGAAGTGGTCGCGGGTGAATAGGTTTCTTGTTGGGTTATGAACCGAAGAATACTTTGTGTGGATGACGAGGAAGCGATTCTGAAAGCTCTGCACCTTCACGTACGCAAGGTATTCGAAATGTCCACAGCCAACAGCGGGTCGGAGGGGTTGGAAGTTTTTGAGAAGGATGGTCCTTTCTCCGTGGTGACTGCCGAAATGCGAATGCCAGGGATGGATGGGGCGACCTTTTTGGCCAAAGTAAAGGAACTGGATCTCTGTGTCAGCACGGTCCTCCTCACGGTGGATGCCGATTTCGAGTTCGGGGGAGCGACCGCCTTGCAGACAGGCAAAATGTTCAGCATTCTCACGAAACCCTGCCCTCCCGTACTATTCAAGAAAACCATCGAGGATGGGATTGAGGCGTATCATGCTGCCAAGACCAAAGCGTAATGCCCTAACTCGACTTTTTTGGTGCGGGCGGCGGGAATCGAACCCGCCCTGGTTCCTACGCCCCTAGATTTTTCGTAACCCATCTTTAATTTATGCTGTATATTTAATATGACTTTTATTGCTTATGGAACTTTCTGAAGAATTCATACTGGAATTGACCCAAAGCCAGCAGCGGCTTTTCGGGTTTTTGTTCAAGCGATTGGCTGATCGCGAGCAAGCCCGTGAGGTCTTGCAGTTAACCAATTTGGTTTTGTGCCGTAAGGCAGACAACTACGAACCGGGAACAAATTTCAAGGCTTGGGCGATGACTGTGGCCAACTACGAAGTGATGGCCTATCGAAAAACGCAGGTTCGCGAACGCTTGGTGTTCACCGACGAAGTGGATGCCATGCTCGGTCCGGATGAAGATGGTCGATCCTCCGCTCAATCGGCTCGAGTGGCTCACCTGAGTCATTGTCTGCAAGGCATGTCTTTAAAAAACCGGGAACTTCTCGATTGGCGATACCAAGGAGAACGTACCATGGATAAAATCGCCGAGGACGTAGGCAGCACGATTGGGGCGGTGAAGGTGAAACTGCATCGCCTGCGCCGACAGTTGCTAGGCTGCATTCAAAACCGCATGAAAGAGGACGGAATATGAAAGAAGAAGAAAAGTTATGGAAAGATGAACTGGATGCCTTGCTCGGCAAACTGGTGGACGATGGTCTCACGGTTGCAGACAAGGCCCGGTTGAACGAAATCCTGCAAACCGAACCCGGGGCTCGGGAGTTCTACCATGAATACCTCGACCTTCATGGGGCCTTGGAGGAACGTCTGGGTGTCCCGAACTTCTCCCCACTCAACGCCGTAATCGATCCCGAAACCAAGGAAGAGTCCAAACCAACCCCCATTCCTTTCGGAGGATGGGGGTGGGCGGTAGCGGCCGCGGTGGCGATCGGACTCTTCATCCAGTTTTCAGGACAGCAACCGGAAGCAAAGCCCGAATTGCCAATCGCCCAAATTACGAAATTAAGCGGTCCTCTGCTTTGGACGGGCAATGGTGGCCAAGTGAATCGCAACCTGCAAGCAGGCTCCAAACTGTTCGGTGGAACCATCGAGGGCATGGCTCCCGATGCATGGTTCGAACTGGAGTTCAACGATGGCTCGCAAGTCGTGATCGCAGGCAACTCCATGCTGACCATTTCCGACCTTGGGCAAAAGGAGTTGCGTCTGAGGGAGGGTAGTTTCTCGGCCAATGTCATGCCTCAACCCAAAGGCAAGCCCATGCTCGTGCGCACCCGTTCCGCCTTGTTTGAAGTCATGGGTACGAGATTCAGCGTGGATGCCGAGTTGTCCTCCTCCACGCTCACGGTCAACGAAGGGAAGGTGAGGGCCACCCGTCTAAGCGATGGCAGTACAGTGGAAGTGACTGCCAGGCACCGGGTCGTCGCTGCCTTGGATTGCGAACTCGTACCCGAAGAAATGCCGGACTCCGTGACCCTTTGGCAAAGCCATTTGGAAAACGGAAGAAAACGCAACCACGGCGAATGGATGCCGGCTCGTGGGGCAGAGCAGGCTCACCTGAAGACCGTGCCCTATACCTTGCCCGCAAAGGATGACCGGAAGCAAAGAACCATTCACACCTTGAGCATGCCGGTTTCCAGCGGCGACCATCCCCCGGTGATCTTGCAACCTGAAACCAAAATTCGCGTTCGAGGGAAGAT
>JABHOU010000498.1 GCA_018695085.1 Opitutia bacterium
CTAGGAAAAGGTGATCTTTCGAAGCAGGAAGTGATAACTGCTGTGGCTCAGAGTATGGCCAGGGTTCATACCATGGATAAGCAAGTTCTTAAGTTTCCCGATGATTACGCCTATGACGACGTTGACCCGGGTAGTCCGGTCTTAGCCTCTCTCTTTACTTGGGATTCGGGGGACGAAAAGGGCCCTGCCTATCTGGTGGACATGAAGAACCCAAGGAGCCTGAGGTCTAGTTTCGCCAAGTGGATGACGCACGAGCAGAACCCCCGCTTTGCGGTCGCTATAGCCAACCGCCTTTGGAAGAGAGCTTTTGGACTGGGAGTGAAGGAGCCTTTGGATGACTTGGACGATCTATCCGAATCTTCCAATCCGGTTCTTCTAGAGCTTCTCGGTCGTGTGATGGTAAAGGCCGACTTTGATCTACGGGAATTTCAGCGCGTTATTTTTAACACCAAGGCTTATCAGGCCAAGGCAAGCTTAACTCCTCCGATCGGAGATGTTGATAATTATTTGTTTCCCGGACCAATTCTCCGTCGAATGACTGCCGAGCAGGCTTGGGACTCGATACTTGTGCTTGTGATGGGCCAAGCTCTTGATGGATACAAGGTGGACCGCTCCCATCGAGTGACGCGCTACGCATTTCCCTATGACGAAATGTCCTTGGAGGATGTGGGCAGAATGGTAGTTGCCATGAAGGAATCCGGTCACCTCGACAAAAAACAGTTTGGAGGCAACCGCTTGGTCGAGTCCGATTACGTTGGTGGCAAGCGACCCCCGAAAATTGCCAGACAATTTCTTTTGCGGGCTTCGGAAATGAGCCAACCAGCCAAGGACAACCATTTTCTCCGTATGTTCGGCCAGTCTTCCCGAGATTTGGTAAATGATGGAAGTACTGAGGCCAGCATTCCGCAAAGTCTCATGTTGATGAACGGTGACGTACAGTACATGTTGTCTGACCCTCAATCTCGACTCTCCGTGAAACTGAAAAAGAGTGGAGGGCTCCAGACTGCAGTTCAATTCTTGTTCCTTAGTTTTTTTGGTCGACCGCCAAGTCCTGATGAGATCGGGGCCATCAAGGAAGCTATGCAGAAAGACATGACTCAGGCTGACTTGACATGGGCCCTTTTCAATTCCACAGAATTTCTCTTTGTCCAATAACATACCCAAAATTTCAAAATGCTCATGAAAGAATTTTGCCAGAATCGTCGTCAGTTTGTTGAACAGTGCGCCCTTGGAGCATTTGGCCTTTCCGTCCTTCCCGGCTTGGCCCCGGCTCAGAAAAAGATTGGAGGAAACGGTTTCGGCAAGGCCAAGCGAATCATCTTTCTACAAGTCAAGGGCGGGATGAGTCACATTGATACCTTTGATCCCAAGACGGGACCTACGAAGGGACCGGGAGAAGGCATTTCCACCAAGGCCGATTTCCAAGTAACCGAGTATTTACCAAAGACCGCCAAGGTTGCCGATCGCATCTCAATCATTCGCAGCATGACGGCTAAAGTCGGTGTTCATGGGCCGGCTCAATACTTCTTGCGTACCGCCTTCACCCAGAGGAATACGATCAAGCATCCCAACCTCGGGGCATGGGCTCAGCATTACCTCGGTCAGAGTCATGACACCTTGCCTTCTTCCGCATGCATCAATACCGACCCGAAGCATGGCAACGGTTTTTTCCCGACCTCCTTCAGCCCGATCCCCATTCTTGACCCCGAAACAGGGTTGCAAAACATAGAGACTCGTGGTGGGAGCGCGGCCGTCAAGAAGAGACTTGCGCTATCCGAGAATCTCAGCGCTTTCTTCTCCGCTCGTTACCCCGATGCCAAAGTAAAGGCCTATCGTGAGTTTTACGACAATACCCTTCGTCTCTTGCGGAGCAAAGACTTGGAGGCTTTTGACTTGAGCAAGGAATCCCGACCCATGCGGGAAAAATATGGAATGAGCAAATTTGGCCAAGGATGCTTGCTCGCCAGGCGTTTGGCCGAGACAGGCGTTCGATTCATCGAGGTGGCCTCCACCGGCTGGGACATGCACAACAACTTGAAAGCCGAGATGGAGGATGTGAGCCCCCCCTTTGACCAAGGTTTCGCAGCCCTGATTTCTGACTTGGATGATCGAGGCATGCTTGACGATACTCTGGTTGTCCTTGCCACGGAGTTCGGTCGCAAACCCGAATACAATGGAAATGGGCGTGGTCACTATCCCATTTGCTTTTCTTCAGTTTTGGCCGGAGGTGGTGTAAAGCGTGGCTTTGTTCATGGTTCCAGCGATAAGGAAGGTGCTTATCCCGAAAATCCAGTGACCGTGAACGACTTGCACGCAACTATTGGGTGGGCCGCGGGCCTGCCGCTCAAGGAAGAAGCTCATTCCTCCTCGGGCCGTCCCTTTCTTGTCGGCGGAAGTAGGGCAAAGCCCGTCTCCGAACTTTTTTCATGATATGAGAGTTTCCCATGATGAAAATTTTGCTTATTTGCTTTGCCTTGTGGTCGGCTGGCTTGGTCGTACCGGCCCAACACGCTAAGAAGCCTGACGCCGGCGAGGCATCCGAGTTCAAACGACCGCAGTCCAAGCATCGGACCAGTAGTCCGGTGCCCGTTCCCTGGCTGGGATTCGGGCATGACGATCATCCCTCCGTTCGTGGGGCGACTTACCTAAAGAAGCCCGAGGATATCAGAGCGATGCCTCTTCGGAGAAAGAACGGAAGCAATCAGGAGCCTTCAGGCTATCCCAAGGGCAGTGGCTTGCGGATCGTTGGTACTGGGCACAGTTGGATGAGACCGGGTTACGGTACGCTCCCGCACATTGCCCGGGCGGCTGGTCTCGAGCAGCGCATGCGACTTAATACTCGAGGTGGGGAAGCGGGCGGAGCCCGCATGATGTGGGAACTGGAAAACGGTATTCTTTCC
>JABHOU010000676.1 GCA_018695085.1 Opitutia bacterium
ACGTCCAAGGCGAGGCATTCGGCTCCACTCGCGACGAACATATAATCATCGTCCACACTCATGGAACCGCAATCGCGCATGATTGCGATGCGACGGGATTCGGGCACTTCGGTTTCCCAAAGGACTGCCCCGTTATAGGCGTCGACTCCGAATACTCGCTCGTTGCCCGGGATAAAGAGAAACCCGTTCTTCCACAGTGGGGATACGGAACGGTGATGACGATCGAGCAGACGTTCCGGACCGGGTCGCCCGAACCATTGTATGGAAAGATCGGCCGCTACGCTCTGGTCTTGGCTGCATGCGGTGTTGCCCGGGCCGGCATAGAGGTGTGTCCATTCGCCGCCACCTTCGATGGGAGGCTTGGATAGTTGCTTCTCCAGGTTCGGGCCCAGAAGGGCTACTCCGTCACGTGGTTGAAGAAGTCGGAGAAGTTCGTCTTCCGGCATTCCCCGAGGACTTGGGTTGACGATCAGGTTGAAGATATGATCGGCGTAGGGCAGGGAGGTGCCCTTGCGTTCATGGATAACGATTTCGTTGCCGTAGAGTCCTGCGGCGTCGAGACGTAGCCTCAGTTTTTCGGCTTCTTCAGTATCGGTCATGGAGATGATGACTCTCAGGTCGGACAATCGCGCGATCGAAGCGGCGAGAGAAGCTTCCTCGGCACCAATTACCAAACAGTAGCCTTTGGTCGCTTTTGTGGTGGCCAGCGCTTTCTTAGCGAGAAAATCGTTTTTCGGGAAGGAGGACAGGGAGGCGGGTTTAACGCGTATAGGTTCTTTTTCACCCACGGAAAAACAGTGGACGACGCCCATATCCGTGCTGACTAAAAGTTGTCCTCGAATGATTGCAAGCGAATGAGCATTTCCCGTGACTGGTAGAGTTTGGGCAAGGGAACCGTCACTACGAAAGATGGCTACTTCGTCTTTTCCACCGGCGAATTTCAGGTCGGCCGCCTCAATGAATGCATGGGGATATTTTTCGGGAATCGACTTGGCCGGGATGCTCGCGGATTTTCCTCTTCGAGCCAAGTGTCCCAAGAAGGCTCCGGCGGGATCGCGTCCGGTGGGCGCGAATAGTCTTCCGTTTTTGCGAGAGAGGTAGCCTTGCGGCGAAATGCTTAGTGTCTCTTGATCCAAGATTCGTCCGTTGCGGATATCGAGAGAGAAGAGAAAGGTTCCTTGAGTTGGAAAGAGCCCGGCTCCGAAATATGCTGTTTGACCGTCTACGAGAATGCCGGTCCGAATGGGGTGTTGGTGGATGATTCGACCGTTGCCGGGGATACGGCGATCTCCCAATTCGATAGGTCGCGTTTTCCACAAGAGCTTGCCGTCGGAGGCGTTTAGGCAACGAACATAACCATCGTCCCCGCCAAAGAGAACTTTTTCGCCCGCGACAGTGGGTGCGAGGCGGATTGGAGCCTCGGCAAAGTGGCTCCACAATTCTTTACCATCGGTCAGAGAAAGGCAGCGGGTTTGGTCATCGGCCGAGGATGCCAAGTAGAGACGATCGTTCGCTCCGACGATATGGAAGGCGCGATCAAAGATCACCCGAGGTTTCAGGTTGTACTTTTTGTGCCAGAAATCTTGCTTGGCGGGAGGGGGCCATGCAGGTTTCGGCGGCATGCGAAGCCGGTGTGTCCAGCGAAGAGACAGTTCCCCCTTGATGCTCGCGGCGCCTTTTCCCGACTGTTCGTTGTCGTGCAGAAAAGTAGGCCAATCCTCGGTTGCGTTCGGACTTGCGACGGCCTCGACCGAGGGAAAGAGTTTTTTGCGTTCGGCAAATAGGTCAGCGACCTCCTTCTGTTCCAAGGCTCGATCCCATAAAGTGACTTGTTCCATACGACCCTCGAACGGGTGGTGTTCGTTTTCGTCGAGGTAGGCGCCTAACGCGAAACGCCCCTTTGATGGATATAGGATGGGGCCGCTTTGGGCCTTTGATTCAGCGGCAAGCTTTCCGTCCATGTAGATGCGTTGCACTTTCCCGTCGTAGGTTCCCGTAAGGTGATACCAGTATCCGGGTGAATAGGGGAGTGTGGTTTTTAGGTAGGTTAGCCTTTTCTTGCTTTCCGAGGAAATCGCGAAGAAAAATGAATCTTTTACATATCCGAGAAGCCATCCGCGTTCGAAGGAACCGTTGTCCTGAATGGCCCCCAGAATGCCACCCCATTCGATTGGTTTGTCCACCCTCACCCAAGCGGTTACACTCATATCCTTGGCGGGGAGATTGGCCTTCTCGAGATCTTCGGAGAGGATGATCCCTCGAAACTCTTTGGAAGCTTCCAGCGCCAAAGGCTTTTCTTTTGTGAGCGAGGCGGACCCGAGAACGTTTCCCACCAACGGTCCCACTGTGGGTTTAAGCGTTTTCTCCTGCAAGGTCGAGGAGTCGAAACGCCATTGTCCAACTCGCTCATCGGCTGACAAACAGGCGAGAAATAATGGGAAAAGGATCAGCAATTTCATAACTCGGACGGACTCGGCTATCATCACTCATCTTTCTTTCCCATAGGCCCGAAGTAAAGCCCATTCGGTTTCCCATTGTCGACTTTTCCTTGCCAAGGAGATTGTGGCAAGGTCTCTTGATTTCCATGCTTGCCAATTGTTTTCGTGTGGGCACCAACCTTTTTCCGGTTTGGTCCGTTTTGGTTGCCCTAATTGCCTTGTGGTATCCTTCAACCTTTCTTTGGTTCGGCAAAGAATTCATTCCAGTCGGTTTGGGTGTAATCCTATTGGGGATGGGATTGACTCTTTCGGTGGATGATTTTCTCCGAGTGTTGAAGTATCCAAAGGCGGTAGGAATCGGGGTCGTTCTCCAGTTTCTGATCATGCCCGTTCTCGGTTGGGGAATCGGCTATCTTTTTGGTCTTCCGAAGGGCTTGGCGGTGGGATTGATTCTGGTTTCTTGTTGTCCGGGTGGAACGGCCTCCAATGTGGTGGTTTTTCTTGCTCGGGCGGATGTCGCTTTGTCAGTCAGCATGACGGCGATTTCCACCTTGCTTGCGGTAGTCCTAACGCCCTTGCTTACGGAATTCTACGCCGGGCAGTACGTGCCTGTCG
>JABHOU010000386.1 GCA_018695085.1 Opitutia bacterium
GCCTACAGTTGGGTGAATGAGGAGTCTAAGGTGCAATCGCTTGCCTACAAGGGTCTCTCTTACAAGGGGAAGCCAACAAGTGTCTTCGCTTATTATGCTTCTCCTCTTAGTTTTGGGATCAAGGGGAAGACTTTTCCTGCCCTCGTACTCGTCCATGGAGGAGGTGGTGCTGCTTTTGAGAAGTGGGTTGAGCTTTGGGCAAAGCGTGGTTACGTCTCCATCGCTATGGACTTGGCCGGCAAAGGAGCGAGTCGTAAGTCCTTGCCCGACGGCGGACCCGATCAAGGTCACAAAGAGAAATTTGCAACGATCGACGAGCCTGTTGAGAATCAATGGTCATATCATGCCGTGGCCAATGTGCTTCTTGCCCACTCGTTGATTCGTAGTTTCGATGAGGTGGATGTTGATCGTATCGGGGTTACGGGAATAAGCTGGGGCGGTTATCTCACCTGTATCGTGGCGGGAGTAGATTCCCGCTTTAAGTTCGCCATGCCCGTTTACGGGTGCGGTTTTTTGCGCGAGAACAGTGTCTGGAAAACTTCCGAGTTCGGAAAAATGAACCCTGCCCAGTCGGACAAATGGCACAAGCTTTGGGACCCGTCCAGCTACTTGGCTTCGGCTCGGATGCCAGTGGCCTTTATCAATGGTACCAACGACTTTGCTTACCCAATGGACAGTTACGCCAAGTCCTGCGCCCTCGTTAGAACGGAAAAGAACTACAGCATACAGTTAAGAATGCGCCACGGTCACATCTTCGACTTTCCCGAGTTCTTCCCTTTCGTAGACCAATACCTCAAGGGCGGTGTTCCCATGCCGGTTGTTTCTAAGCCCGAACTTAAAAACGGTGAACTGACCGCAAATGTCAAGTCGTCCACCAAGTTGGTTTCCGCCCGATTGCATTACACTGTTGGTCCACATGAAAAGAATAAGGGGCGCTCATGGACAACCAAGGCTTTGGTCGTCGAGCGGAACGAAATCAATGGTGAAGGCCCCCCTGAGGCAGCCACCGCTTGGTACGTCGACTTGACCGATGAGCGAAAAGTCCTCGTCAGCAGTCAAGTGATGGTTCGGTGAAGCACCCTAGTTTTCGGAGTCCAGTTCGCGTAGTCTTCGATCCGTGTAAAAGGTGCCGAAGGGGATGAAGGCAGCCCCTAACAAGTAAGCCCCGTAACCTAGGCTCCATTTTTGGCGACGCATAGCGAAGGCCAGCAATAGACCATAGAGAATGAAGAGGATGCCGTGCGCCATGCCCGTGATTGTGACGTAAATGGCATTCGCATAGACGGCTTTTCCGGATTCATCGATTGCGACATCTCCGAAATAGTATTTCAGCGGCATGGCCACGCCGAGAAGCAGAAGGTAGGAAATACCTTCGATTATCCCGACTAGGCGAAACTTGCCGATCAAGGTCCTAAGCATGCTTTTCATCGATAACTACCGGAGTGGGCAAGGGCAATCATTTGCTTGTATTCAGCGTGATTAAGGCAAGCCGAGTTTAACTAGAGTGGAGCGAACGGTTTCGAGGTCGCCGACGACTACGAACAAGCGAAATGGATTGTTGACGGGAAGAATGCCTTGTTTGTTTCGGAGACGATAAACGACATTCCACTTCACGGTTTTATTCAGGTTTTCGAGAAAGCGAAAACGCCCGTATCCCGGACCCTCAAAGTTTTCGGAAGGACTTTCTCTAGGAATACAGGTCATGGCGTGTGAGCCGTTCGGAGTGGAGAGGACGACAGGAAAAGGTTGCTCTCCGGGATCGTCGGAGAGGTGTCGGAGCTTGCCGCTTTCGGGAACGAACTTCCAAAACTTGGAAAATTCCACGGGCATATAGCCTGTAAGAACTTCGAATTGCGCGTAGCGGTGGTTTTCGTCGGGAGGGACGGAAAAGGTCACGTCGTATGAGATGACATTTTGAAATTTTCTGTAGCCGATGCGTAGGTTCTTTTTTAGGATGTGTCTGGAAAGGAGAGTTTTGTTTTTAGCGAGGTTTTCGCCGGAGAATTGCCCGGGGGCTATCCAGAAGGCCATGCGATTAGTGGTGGATAGTGAGTTTTTGTTATAGGTGAGACGAAGGAGTCGACTGGTGGAAACCGAACCGGCGCCGTCGTTGCGAGAACCTGCCTCGGTAGGGTTGAAGGTTTCGGGATGAAAGCGAGAGCCTGCGTCGAAGTTGGAGGCGGACTGGAGTTGCCGACCGTGGTCATGGCTATCGATGAATTCCTTGCCTTTCCACTGGAGTGAGTGGATAGCCCCGGCAAGACGCGACGTGGTGGTGACGACGATCTCCGAACCCAGCGCAGGCCCCCGAATGGTGGTGTCTCCTGAGGGTGGAACAATATGAGCTCCCGAGCTTGAAGGGGAGCCCAAACCTATGTGGGAGACGGTAAGACGTTGGATGGAAAGAGAGCCGTCGGAAGGAAAGGGATCGAGTCGGAGGTGGGTGAGGGTTGCGTTGGTTTCCAGATGGAATCTGAAGTCGACAAAGTCGTCGGTGGGGTACAGTGGGACGGAGGTGGAACGTGTGGAAGCGTAGCCTTGCTTTTCGCCTCGCCAAAAAAGCTGAGCGGGCGTGTAGGTGTTTGCCCGACAACGGAGGTTGACGAGAAGCGGCCCGCGTGTTCCCGCAGGAAGAGCGGTTTTGAGGAAAGGGTCGTCAGTCTCGGAGCGGATAGTCACGCCCCCCTGCGCTTGATCCATCTTCAGGTTGTTGCTCAATTCCCATTCGGAATTGACTACTGCTATCTCACGAAACTCGCGACTGATAAGAGGTTCGCCTTTTGGTATGAGCCAACGAGCCTCGCGAACGATTGTCTCAGCGGAGAGACAGTTTGTGGCCGCAAACAGAAGCGCGGCTTGGGGCAAACGGAGCTTCTGGAGGTTCATTTGCTACACTTGATAAGCCAAGCGATGGCAGCGCTTGCGACTAGTTCGTGGCCGCCATTGAAAAGAGTGACGCGGGCTTTTGAAGATGCGCGGCGAAAGAGAGGTTGCTTTTTGCCATAGCTGAGGTCTTTGCCGGAGAAGACATGGGAGTCGGGTACTTTGGCGGTTTGGACGAGTTCGTCGATGAGGGTTTTGGAGATATGGTCTTTTTTTTCTGCGACCGCATTGAAGGCGTGGAGACTGTGGCTGCCGGGGACGCTTCCGGAGTGACCGTCACGTATGCCGGCATTTATGTCTAGTTTTACGATGCCCTTGGCTTTGGGCAAGTAGGTGAGGGGAGATCGTTTTCGATATTCCTCATCCACTTTTTCTGATGCCTTGGGAGCGCCACCGCAGGAAAGTTCGATTTCGCGGGCATATTTCCTACCCTTGGCTTTGCATTCGGCGTGCCAGGCTACGAGGTCGGATATGGGTACCCAGGCCGATACACCTGCCCAAAGGTGGGGAGCTCGTCCGGCCATGAGGAGGCTCATGTAACCACCGCCCGACGTGCCGATCAGGAGAATCCGTTTCTCGTCAACATTGGCTTGTTTCTTGGCATACGCTACCGCATCAAGAACGTCTTGCACGGCGAGATCGGAGCCCGTGGCCTTGGGGTTTCGGTTTGGGCCTCGGAAGTTCGGGTGGACGTAGGCCCAACCGTTTTTGACGCAGTGATCCTCCATGGCCTTATGGAGTTTCTGGCGGTAGTCGGCGCTCCAGGAATGAAGAGTGACGAGGAGAGGGACAGGCACATCGTTTTTGTTCGGAGCAAAGAAGATGGCAGGTTGTTCGGAACCGTCGATCGAACTTGTGATGCGCACCTCGCGGACTTGGCCGAGGAGGAGTGCCGGAATTAGAAAGACTGACGCCCAAGAGATGCGAGCGAGCTGTTTCGGTTTCATGTTCATTTCGTTTTCGATTGGGCGAGGATGTCGCGGTAGGTTTTTCGAGCATGCTCGTAGGCGTTGATAGCGTCCTGCATTTCCTTTTGGGCGATTAGCTTCTTCTTTTGAGACCAGCATTGGTCAACGCTCTTGAGGCACCATTCGGCGCTTCGCCGGGAAGCTCGGATCGGCTTGTCGTCGACAAGGACGAATACGGGGTTCGTGTGAGAACTGGGAAAGATGCGCAAGGCGAGCCACGAACTGTTTTCCACCATCGTCTCAAAGGCTAGATCCTGCATGGAGCCATCTGCCTTGATGATCTTGGATGCGACGGGATAACCATTGCGAATCAATTCCACTTTCACTTGCCGTGAGTCGAGCCCGAGTCGAGCGCGTTCGATGTGCCAGTAGGGCTTTTGGCTTAAAGGCCTGTTGATAAGCGAGGCGTCTGCCTTTTCATCCAGTCGTGCGCATACCTTTGCCGTTACCTTAACTTTGCGAGGGGCTTTTAGGTTCAATTCGCTTTCTCCTTTGCCCATGAATACGTCATCGACCTTGAAGTCCATGAGGTGGCTTTTCCCATCCGATACGTAGGCGGACCCCTTGACTATTCCCTCGCACCAGCGATCGTAGTCGAGCTTGCCGTCCAGTTTGACGTAGGATCGTCCGAGACCGACTCGTTCACCGTAAATGCATGGGAAGTCGGTTTCGCCACTGATTCTGGGCCGAAAGCCGCAGTTCAGAACATGGTACCAGATGTTAAGTTCCCAGATGGACGGGGTGTCGACCATGGAGAGGAAATCAACGGCGGGCACTGTGGTTCCGTTCGGGCCTTCCACTTGATGGGTGACGTCCACGATGAATTCGTTGGCCCCGATTCCGTTGAAAGGGGGTACTTCGTAAGTGGGCAACTTGTCTCCTGCGACCTGCAAACCCCAACCCGAGTGAGCTGGTCCGCAGACAGCTCCCTGTTTTTGGGCCCATTTTAGAGTGTTCAAGCAAAGGGTGGGCCAATGATTTTTGGAATCCCCGCCGGGATAGATCTGATTCTTTAAGCGGAGCAAGCAAAGGTGACCTGAGCGGTGGGATCCGAAACCCGAAACTTCAATGTCGTAACGGAGCAGGTAGGGGTACTTGGATACCTTGTCGATGGCTCCGGTGAAGAATTGCTTTTGGTAATCGAAGCAAGGTCCCCAAGTCAGGTTTGCTCCGATCTTCAGATCTTCGCCGAGGCAGTGACGTAGCATGTCCGGTGCGTGTACGCCTTCGGTTGGGTTCAGGTAGTGGGCGCATCCGGCTGCATGGATATGATGATCGCCCGACCACCATCCAGAAAGCGAAGGGTCGACCCATCGTTTAAGGTGAAAAGTTTCGGTTTGGGGTTCTCGTCCGACGGTTATCTTGTGTTTTTGCCTCAAGTATTCGGGGCCGCGGGCCACCTCGAAATCGTATTCGCCGGGAGGAAGCACGAGATCTTCCCCGTCATAGCGATACACTTGGGGATGGAAATGAAAGTCAGGGGCAAGCCGCTTGGCTTGTGAAGGATATACGCGTCCCAGTTTGTCTCGCACCAAGAATTCGGCTACAGTCGGTTTTCCGTTTTCATCAATCACCTTAAGTGAAACCGAGGTAGAAGCCAAGCAGTCGAAGGTAACCGTGCTTTCGTTGCGAAAACCCAAATCCTGTGTGCCTTGTCCCACGTCGAAGGCAATGGTGGCGGAACGCTTCCCGGCATCGCGGGAGTAGAGCTGAACGATGCGGTATTCCAGAGCAAGTCCTGAAAGCGTTGGAGACAGCGGTCGCCCGTCGAAGGTTTGCATGCCTAGCCAGCGATCCCTCGGCAAATTAGGGGAACCGTTTTTGGGGAGGTTGCGATTTTTTCCCCAGCCCCCA
>JABHOU010000331.1 GCA_018695085.1 Opitutia bacterium
AAAAAACAGGGCGTCCTCGAAAACACCATGATCGTAGTCGCTGCGGATAACGGCCGGCCTTTCCCCAGATGCAAATCAAGGATGTACGACAGCGGGATCAAGACCCCGTGGGTGGTCCACTACCCGAAGGCAATCGAGAAGCCCTCTGTCACCCAAAGCCTAGTCAGCGTTATCGACCTAAGCGCCACCTGCCTCGAACTCGCTGGCATTAATCGCCCTTCCCCCATCCAAGGCCGGAGTTTCCTGCCCATTCTTAAAAATCCCAAGGCCCAATTGCGCGAGGTTGTTTTTGCGGAGCACAATTGGCACGTCTACAAGAACCACGAGCGCATGGTACGCTTTGGCAACTATCTTTATATCCGTAACAACTTCACTGACCAGCCCAACCTCTGTTACGAATCGGATGATCATTACCCCGCCGGGGCTGAATTATGGATGGCTCATGCCGCGGGCAAAACCAATCCAAATCAGTACCAGATATTCGCCAACCCGTGCCCACCCGAGGAACTCTTTCAAGTCAACGACGACCCTCATCAACTTACCAACCTGGCCAAGGACTCCAAGCATGCGAAGGCCATCGACCAGGCCCGCGATCTGCTCGTCACTTGGACCAAGCAAACGGGAGATTCCATTCCCGACAACCCGACTCCCAATCGTCACGATCCGCCCCGTATCGAGGACGGGGAAATCCTGCCTCCGGGAAAGGCACAAACAAGAAACCCCCACGCCGAGATGCCCGGTGCATCAAACAACGCCATGAAGATCAACCATCCCGGTCCGTTGAAGCTATAGGGAATCAACTATGTCGAATTTAGTTTCAGTATGCATCGCCTTGCTCCTTGGCTTGGCATCTCCCATCTTCGCCAAGGAGCTTCCGGGATTTCACACTTTCTTCCCGGAGTCCGTAGAAATCCGAGCATCGTTTGCCAAGCTTAAGCCTTTGACGAATAGTTTGTTCGCCAAATCACAGCTCACGGTTTATCGTGGGGTTGCTCGCGAGAACCCTGAACCTTCTCCTCCACGGGGTACTCCGAAAGCCAATGAAGTTCGAACGATCATCCGATTTGGACAAACCTTCTACGAAAAGTCGCTTCCGGTGCCTGCGGCAAAAACCCGAAAACCGCTCAGTTTGGTCAAAAACCCACAATCTTTCTCCCAATGGGGCGGATCCAAAGCGTGCGGCGGATTTCATCCCGACTACGCACTTGTGTGGAAGACCGGCGACCAGGTGGTTGAGATGCACCTTTGTTTCACCTGTAAGGAAATCAAGGTTTTCAACGGACAGACTGAGATATATTGCGAAATAGAAGAGGTCGCCTACCAAGGGCTCAAGGATTGGACCCGCAGCTTGTCTTTTTGACAAGCAAACGGGCCCACGGAGCTTGCCATCAATCCTTCTATTTTTACTAATATCCTTACCCAGCGTTAGTTTTTTTCGACTTCAATACAAATAGCGCTAACTAATCGGCCACCATGGAACATACTGTAACCTTTCGCCTCAAGCATCCTTCGGGTTCGCCAAAAGAGGCTGATTTCCTATCGACCGCCGGCGAACTGGCCGGAATTCCCGGGGTGAAAGACTTTCGGATCCGTCGCCAGGTCAGTCCAAAGAATTCCTATACGTTCGGGATATCGATACATTTCGACAGTGACGAAGACTTTCGGGCATACTCCAATCATCCGCTCCATGATGCTTTTGTACAAGAGCACTGGATCCCGGAGGTCGAAGATTTTCAAGAGGCCGATTTTAAAGTCATGCAATGAAGTCCTTCCTATCATATTTCTCACAGGCGACCTGTCTTATTCTGCAGGCCTTTTTCTTTTTTTCCTTCCTGTCCGTTCATGGTGTGGAGAAGGCCAAGTTCTCCCCGCATACCTTTACGCTGCCCGATGGTTATGCCTTGAAGCAGGTTGCCGCTCCTCCATTGGTGAAGCGTCCCATTCATATGTATTTCGACGTCGATGGATCACTCTACGTCACGGATAGCTCCGGCAACACGGACAAGGCCCCCAAGCAACTCAAGAACCCGACTCACCGGATTTTGCGTTTGGTTGACCGGGACGGCGATGGCACCTTCGACCAATCGATCGTTTTTGCGGAGCGTTTGCCTTTTCCTGAGGGCATCCTTGTTTATGAAGGTTCCGTCTACGTCGGAGCGCCCCCTCATATTTGGAAGTTCACCGATACGGATGGCGACCACGTTGCGGATGAGCGGACCGTTTGGTTCGACAGCGGTTCCATCGAGGGTTGCGGAAACGATATGCACGGGCCTTACCTTGGCCCGGACGGTTTTTTCTACTGGTGCAAAGGAGCTTTTGCTCCGCAAAGCCACGTGCTGGGCAACGGGAAGACCTTCAAGTCGAGCGCCGCGCATATCTATCGAGCCCGGCCTGACGGCAGTCAGCTCGAAGTGGTCATCACCGGTGGGATGAACAACCCCGTAGGGCTCGCATTCAGCGAAGCGGGGGAACGCTTTCTTAGCGGCACCTTCTTTGATTTGTCCAAGCCCGGCAGACGCGACGGTATCCTGCACGCGGTGTACGGGGGAACCTATGGCAGACGCAACGACCGCGTTCTTTCCCCTCACCCAAGTTCGGGAGCCTTGTTGCCCGTTCTCTCGCAGATGGGCCCCTCAGCTTCCTCG
>JABHOU010000413.1 GCA_018695085.1 Opitutia bacterium
CGGCATGTTTCTCGAATGGGCCGGTATTCCCAACGATAAGGAAGAGGACATGGCCGATACCAAGCGGGCGAATTGGGCGGTCGGACAATTGAAGAAAAAGCACGACAAGCCTTTCTTTCTCGCCGTCGGTCTCTACGCGCCCCACTACCCCAACTATTGCCCTCAAAAATATTTTGACCTCTACGACCCGGACAAAATCGAACTGCCCCCGGTCAAGAAAGATGACTTGGCCGATCTTCCCGAGAAGATCAAAAAAATGAAAACCGCCCGGTCCCGCATCGTTCAAAAGCTGCAGTCCTTGGATGCTTGGGACGATGCCATCCATGGCTACCTCGCCAACATCAGTTACGCCGACGCCATGATTGGTCGTGTCCTCGACGCCCTGAAAGCAAGCCCTTACGCCGATAACACCATCGTCGTTCTCTGGAGCGACCATGGTTATCACCTGGGAGAAAAAGGGGACTGGGGAAAACACACCCTGTGGGAACGAACCTCCAACGTTCCGTTCATCTGGTCGGGTCCCGGAGTGGCTAAAAACAAGACAACCGACGTAACCGTCAGTCTGATCGACCTATATCCCACTTTTCAAGAAATGTGCGAGCTTCCTCAAACCAAGCAGAAATTGGAAGGTACTTCCATTGCCTACACCTTGGCCGACCCGGACAAGGCCGAGGACCGCTCCGTTTTCCTTCCCCACATGCATCCGGGAGAATATGCCATCATCAACCGCGACTGGCGCTACGTTCGTTACGGCGAGGACGGCGAGGACGGCGAGGAACTCTATGACGTCAAAAAAGACCCCAACGAATGGAATAACCTGGCCGGAGAAGACAAGTATGCCAAGGTCAAGACTAGGTTGGCGTCCTTCGCTCCCAAGAAATTCGCTCCTCAATCCAAGAAGCTCAACGCCAAGCGGGACCTGTTCGTCAAAGATGGTTCCTACGAGTGGATTGCGGGCAAAGGGAACCTGCAGAAAGCCAAAGTCTACCGGCCAAGCATCACGCCTTTGGTTTCTCCTAAACCGTCCAAGACCAAAAGAAAGAACATCCTCTTCGTGGTCTGCGATGATCTCAACACCCATGTTTCCACCTCCGGATACGAACCCATCACCACCCCCAACCTTTCCAAGCTCGCCAAGGAATCGATCACTTTCAACCGGGCCTTTTGCCAGTATCCTGTCTGCGGCCCCTCCCGAGCCTCCTTCTTAAGTGGCTTGTACCCCCAGAGCACAGGGGTGCTCAACAATACCTTCGACATCCGGAAAACCCGGCCCGGCACGGTTTCCATGCCCCAGTTTTTCAAAGAGAACGGGTACTGGACGGCTGGCGTGGGCAAGGTCTTCCACAACACCAAAAGCGACCACGGTGACATTGCCTGGAACGCAAACCTGCGTTTCGAAAACGACGAACTCGAAGTGGTGCGAAAAGCCCGCGAGAAGTTCGAGGCCGAACACGGCTCGATCGACAAACAACCAAACAAGAAAAAATGGAAAGAGCTCAAAAAGCGCGTTTCCGCCAAACTCGACGCTCAGACTCCCCCGGGCAAAGGAAGAAGCGGACTTACCGACGCCCAGCACAAGGACGGCAAGAACGCCCGACAAGTCGTCCAATGGCTTGCAGACAAGCCCAATGGTGAAAAGCCCTTCTTCATCGCCTTGGGTTTGCAAAAGCCTCATGTTCCCTTCCTCGCGCCCGACAAGTACTTCGATCTCTATCCCTTCGACAAGATCACCTACCAAACCGACCGTCCCAATATGTGGGATTTCCTGCCCCAGTCCGCTCTCTCGAAACGGTACGAGGCTTTCGGTTTCGAGTTCGGCAAAGAGAACCACGCTCTACGAAAAGAATACATGCAGGCCTACCATGCCTGCGTCAGCTTCATCGACGCGCAACTCGGACTTGTAATGGACGGCCTCAAGAAGAACGGACTGTGGGAAGACACCGTCATCGTGTTCACTTCCGACCACGGGTACCACTTGGGTGATCACTTCATCTGGGGCAAAGTCACCCTTTTCGACATTGGAGCGAAGGTGCCCTTCATCGTACGCGCACCCGGCTTGTCCAAGCCGGGAACCACCTCGGAAGCGATGGTCGAATTGATCGACGTCTACCCCACCCTCGCCGATCTGGCGGGCTTGAAGGCTCCCGGACACTTGCAAGGCTCTTCCCTGCGCCCACTACTCGGCAACCCGGAGAGAATGGGCAAAAAGAAATATGCCTACAGCGTGGTCACCCGCGGTCCAAAGCTCGGCTACGCCTTGCGCAACCAAAACTGGCGCTATGGGAAATGGCCCGACGGCGAAGAACTTTACAACTTACGCAACGACCCTCAGGAAAAGAACAACCTCGTTCAAAAGGAACACCTCAAAGAGAGGCTGGAGGAGTTGAGGAATATTCTGGCCAACAAACAAAAACTCATCATTCCAAAATAAAACTTAAACCGTCCAATGAAGATAATTAAGATTGTCCCGCTCTTTTTTGGCCACTCCATCGTTGCCAGATTGGCGTTGGCCTTGTTCTTAGTCGATCCTTGTAGGGCGGAGACTGTTGGAGAGGTAAGCGACGAGGCGGCTCTGCGGGACGAGGCCCGGAAGATCTTCAAGGGGAAGGTCGAGCCCTTCGTCAACAAATACTGCGTCAAATGCCACGGAAGTCGGGCCAAGGCGGGGATCAATCTTCAGTCTGCGCTCAAGAATCCCAATGGCGAGTCTGCGGCGCTGCACTGGAAGAAGGCCGCGGCGAACGTCAAGGTTCACGACATGCCACCGGACGATGCATCGAAAATTCCGTCCGGTGAGGAGCGGCGCCAATTCATCGAATGGGTCGGCAAGATCAAGTACCTGGCCCCGCGCGATCCCGGGCCTTTTGTCATTCGCCGACTAACCAAGACGGAATACGCCAACACCTTGCGCGATCTTTACGGGGTGAACGAGTCCATTGCCGACAGTCTTCCCGAGGAAGTCGTCGGCGAGGGCTTCCTTAACTCGGTTTCCCCCCTGCAGTCCGAACTGTTCCTCGGCATCGCCAACCAAGTGGTCGAGCAGGTCATGGCGCCGGAAGGCCAAGTGCCTGCCGCCGTGCAAAAACGTCTCTTCGGGGAACCGCCCACCCAAGGTTCCGACCTCCGCAAGGAGGCCCGCAAGGTCGCCCGTTCCCTTGCCCGGGATGCCTACCGGCGTCCACCCTCCGATGCGGAATTGGACGTCCTCGTCGACGTCTACGATCTCGCCCGGGACAATGAACTCAATCATTCCGCGGCCTTGGGCCTGATGCTCAAGGCAGTCCTCGTCTCCCCGCAGTTTCTCTTCATCACACCAGCCGGGGAACCTGAATCGAAGGAGAAAATAGTCCTTTTGGATGACCACCGGTTGGCCTCTCGCCTGTCCTACTTTCTATGGTCGGCTCCGCCCGATGCAGAATTGGCCGCCTTGGCCGACCAGGGCAAGCTCCACAAACCCGATGTCCTGAAGACCCAAGTGGAGCGATTGCTGAAGGACGCCCGGTCGCGGGCCTTGTTCGATGGGTTCGGGGCCCAATGGTTGCGTGTGAACGAGTTGGACGGGCAGGTGTTCGATCTGAAAACCTTTCCCCAAATGACGCCTGTCCTCCGCGCAGCGATGATGGAGGAAGCCCGCCTGTTCTTTGAAAGCATCGTGCGGGAGAACCAAATCGTGGTCCGGTTCGTGGACAGCGACTACACTTTCCTCAACGAACCGCTCGCCAAGGTATATGGGCTGGAGCAATCCGTCCGCGGCCCGAAGATGCGCCGGGTCAAGCTGGAGAACCCCAACCGGGGAGGCATCCTCGGCATGCCAGCCGTACTGGCGGCCACCTCCTTCCCCAATCGGACCAGCCCCGTGCGGCGCGGGGTCTGGGTGCTCGAGCAGGTCCTGGGCGATCGCGTGCCGCCTCCTCCTCCCGACATTCCTGAACTGGAGGAGCAGGATCACAAGGAGGTGGAAGGGCTGACGTTGCGCCAACGGACCGAGCTGCACCAATCGGAAGCCAACTGTCGCAACTGCCACAAGGTGCTTGATCCCATTGGCTTCGGGTTGGAGAATTTCGACGCCATCGGCCGGTGGCGTGAAAAGAACGACGAGGGACTCGCCATCGATTCCGGGGGCAAGCTGTCCAACGGCAAAGGTTTTTCCTCACCCGCCGAACTAAAGGGCCTCCTCGCCCGGAGGGAGGCGGACCTCGCTCGGAACCTGACCAAAAGACTGATGGCCTACGCCCTCGGTCGTCAGCTCGAAGGCTACGACCAGATCGTGGTTGACCGCTTGCTGGCCAAGGTCGCCAAGGACAAGTACCGGGTACGTTCGATTATTGTCGAGGTCATCACCAGTTACCTGTTTACACACCGCAGAATCTGATGATTATCTTGATGAACAAGGATTACACAAACGACTGAATCAAAACATGACTGCCATGAATAACCTTTCCCTTGTCGATCGTCGCTCCTGGCTGAAAGGCGCGGGCCTTTCCCTCGCATTGCCTTTCATGGATTCCCTTGGCTTGGCCGCAGGAGCCAAGTCTGCCAAACCGCCGGTGCGGCTCGCCTTCATGTACATGCCTCACGGCGTCATCATGGATCAGTTCTGGCCGAAGAACCAGGAGAGCTTCCTAAACTCGCCGCCGCCCATCATCAAGTCACTGCAACCGGTATTAGACCAGTGCCTCATGATGAAGGGCATCTCCGGTGTGCCGACCTCCCCCTTCAACGGGGCGCCCCACGCCCTTGAATTGTCGACCTGGCTTACCGCGAGGTTGCCCGATGCCAGCTCGCGCGGCCGCATCAACATCGCCATCTCGGCCGACCAGATCATGGCCAATTACGTAGGGGCTCACACCTCGTTGCCCTCGCTCGAGCTGGCGACCATGCCGCAAAACTGGAAGGAAAACCAGGAAGGCCTGCACGAGGGTTACTATTCTTATTGCAGCTACCGATCGCCCACGCAACCTGTTCCGGCCGAGATCGATCCACGCAATGTTCTTAACCGGCTCTTCGGCAAGCACGGCAAAGACGGTCGTGTCACCCAGACCAACCCGTTGGACCGGCAGATGCTCGACCGCGTCCTCGGCGGAGCGAGGGATTTGCGCAGGATTCTGGCCAAGACCGACCAGCAGAAGCTTGACGAATACCTCCACAGCGTGCGTTCGGTGGAACGCCGCATCGCCGCCATCGAGTCACGCCAGCAGGAGGCCGCCTTGGAGAAAGCGGGCATACGTCCGTCCAAACGGCACGCCACCGACTCGGCGCCCATCGAGGTCAAGATTCCTGAGGGCGACAAGCGCAGCGAGTACATGCAGGTGATGTGCGACCTGACTATCCTGGCTTTCCAGACCGACACCACCCGCGTCAGCACCTACGTTGGATCCCGGCCAAACGGCGCGTCCTACCCCGAGCTGGGCTTCACCGACAAGCACCATTCGCAGACGCACTACGGCAAGGACCAGGAAAAGATCCGGAAAGTGGCGGCGATCAATACATTCAACGTCGACCAGTACGCCTACATGGTGAAGAAGATGCATGTCCTCAAGGAAGGCAACGGGACCCTGCTCGACAACTGCATCATGATGTGGGGATCAGGCTTGGAGGACGGCAACAAGCATCGGCGCGAAAACCTCCCCTTCATTCTGGCGGGAAAGGGCGGCGGCTCGCTCAAGACCGGCCGCTTTCTGACCGACGTCAAGGGCAACCAAGGCGACCTGCTGACCACCCTGCTGGGGTGCGTCGGCGTACCCCTGGACCGCCCCATCGGCATCGCCACCAAGCAGATTGCACAAATAAAGGCCTGAGCGGTTTTATAGCTCGCCGCTGGAAGTGCTCCGAGCAATGGGGACGTCGTCGCCTTGAAATACTTACAGAAACTGCACTCTCACGGTTGGAACTCCCGGGCTACATGATTGTTTTCCTCAAGTGCTTTCCTGCTTCGGTCTGCTGCCTGCTTCCCTTGTTCGCCTTTGTGTCATGGGCCAGCGCCGCCGAGAGGCCCAATATTCTGGTCCTGATGGCGGATGACTGGTCCTGGCCGCATGCCCAAGCCTTGGGCGACAAGACAGTCAAGACCCCGACCTTTGACAAGTTGGTTCGCGAGGGGGTTCTTTTCGAACGGGCCTTCGTCAGTTCACCCTCCTGCACTCCCAGTCGCATGGCGATTGCCACAGGTCAATGGCATTGGCGCCTGGGGGAAGCTCAAAACCTGGGTGGCTCGCTGGCCAAGGACATACCAACCTACGCCGACTTGCTGGCCAAAGCGGGGTACCACACGGGATTCTCCCGCAAGGGCGCTTCGCCGAGCAAGCATACTTATCGCGGCACCGATCCGTTCGGCCCGCGCTTCAAGAATTTCGAAGTCTTTTTATCGGAACGGAAGAAAGGAGCTCCATTTTGTTTCTGGTATGGCAGCGGCGCACCCCACCGTCCTTACGTCCTTAATAGTGGAAAGGCAGCCGGCTTGCAACCGGAGGAGGTGGAACTGCCACCCGGCTTGCCCGACCACCCGACCGTGCGCAACGATCTTTTGGATTACTACGCCGCGATTCAACTCTTTGATCGGGAGGCTTCTGTCATCATTGACCAATTGGATAAAGAGGGAGAATTAAACAACACCCTGATCGTAATGAGCGGGGACAACGGCATGCCCTTCCCCCGGGCCAAAGCCACTCTCTACGATACGGGAACGCACGTGCCCTTGGTTGTCCGCTGGGGAAAGCAGGTAAAGGCGGAGCGCAAAGTCAGTGACTTCGTCAGCCTATGCGATCTCGGGCCGACCTTTCTCGAGGCAGCCGGGATTGAACCGCCCAAGACCATGACCGGTCGATCCCTCTTCCCTCAACTCAAATCCAAGCATTCTGGATGGATCGATCCGGATAGAGATCACGTCCTCACCGGAATGTCCCGCCACTGCTTTCCCTACCCACGGCAAGCCCTGCGGACCGAACGATTTCTCTATGTCCGAAACAAGAACCCGGAGAATTGGATGAGCGGTCGGAGAAAAGGCCCCCCCCAGACCTTCGACTTTTCCAAGCGCCACTGGCCCAAAGGAGCCGAAGCGTTTTGTTTCAACGTCGATCCCTCCCCGACCAAGCAATACATGCTCTCCCATCCCAATGACCCTTCGGTCAAAGCATCCTGGCCCCAAGCCTTCGGACCATACCCACCCGAGGAACTGTATGATTTGCAAAAAGATCCGGGACAAATTAGCAACTTGGCCCACGACTCGAAATCGGCCGAAGACCTTCAAATCATGCGTAAATGGTTGGACAAATCATGGAGTGTCTCCACAAGCTTCTAAAATCGCCAAAGAACCTTAAAATTCAATTACCTCATGAATAGCTCATTGCTTACCTTATTCTTCTTTTCTCTGGGTTTTCTTTCCCCGTCATTTGGAGAAAGTATCGGCAAACCGAATGTCATCGTATTTCTGGTTGATGATTACGACAAGCCCGAGACCAGTCCTTACGGAGGAAAAGTTCTGACTCCTAACCTTGATCGGCTGGCGAAGGAAGGCATGATCTGCCACAACGCGCATGTGACGAGCACAGTCTGCACGCCTTCGCGCTACACCTTCCTGACCGGGCGCTACGCAAGCTCCTCTCACTCCAATACCTTTCTCGAAGAATGTCCGGAAGGCACCCAGGCGCTTCCCGCCTTCAACGTTGGGCTGGAATCCGACAGAATGAATGTCGGGCGGGTTCTCGCTGATGCTGGATACGCGACCGGCTTTGTTGGTAAATATCATGTGCACGATACGGATCATTCAAAGGAGGCTTCCCTGTTTGGTGATCTCGATGTTCCTAAAAACGCTGAATACTCAGAAAAGCTCAACAAACGGAAATTCAAACTCGAGAAATTACAAAGAGACTTAGTGAAAAAGAACGGGTTTACCTGGGCCAAGAACATCTACTGGGGAAGCCTCAAGAGTCCATTCAAGGGACATAATCCGGACTGGACCGCTCAGGCAGCACTTGAATTTATCGAGGAACACAAGGATCAGCCCTTCTATCTACACTGTTGCTCAACTCTCTTGCATGGCCCCAATGGAGAGTGGTTCAAATCGATGATGGAAAAAGAGCTCGTTACCGGAGAGGGCTTCTTAAAAAAACCCTTGGGGTTGATCGATCGCGAATCCGTATGGAAACGGATCCAAAAGGCAGGCCTTACCGAAGCGGAGGTCGGTTACCTCTGGATGGACGAAAGCCTCGGACTGATCCTCGACAAGCTCGATTCCCTTGGCATTGCCGACAACACGATCGTGGTCTTCGTGTCGGATCATGGATCGGAAAGGAAAGGATCGTTGATCAAAACCCGCGGAACCGAAATCCCCTGCTTGATCCGTTGGCCCAAAGTGATCAAGCCCGGCTCGGTCAGCCATGGCCTTTTGCAAAATACCGATTTTGTCCCTACCTGGTTTGAGTTGGCCGGTGCCAAGATACCCGAGGAGTATCACATGGATGGCAAAAGCTTGGTCCCAATGTTTGAAGATCCTTCCGTTTCCGTCCGCGAATTCATCTATGCCGAACAAGGTGCGGCCCGTGCAATCAAGACCGATACCTTGGAGTACCTAAGCATTCGCTACACCGATGAACAGATTGCAATGGCCCAAAGCAAACGGTCCGATCGCGCCTATAAAACTCTACTTGGCTTAAGCAGCGGAATTTCCCGAGCCAGGTATTTTCATCCGGATATTTTTTCTGCTGATCAACTATATGACTTATCCAAAGACCCGAACTCACAAAAAAATGTGGCTAAAGATTCGAGTTATGCCGGACAACTGAAAAAGATGAAAGCGATACTTACCAGAAAAGTAAAGGAACTGGGACCCCGACCATACGGTGATTTCGTACCTGGAAAAGGAACCAGCGATGCAGAAGCCAGTAAGAAAGTTTTGGACCAGCTGGCGGCTTATCACGCCAAGGAAGGTAAAAAGAAGAAATAATCAGCTTTTGCTCTACGAATCCGTAAGGAAAAAGAGTTCAATTACATTCATTTTCTATGAAATTAAAAAACATGGATGCAATGGCTGATTTCATCCTTAAAGAGGCTGAAGCCAAAGAATCCCTCAGAAAAAGAATGAGTGAATCTGCATGGGAATATTATACGGGGCGTTACTTCTTTCGGTCTATTATGGATCTACTCTTCATTGGCTCACTCTTTTACATTTCTATAAATGACCATGTGTCTATTCCACTCTGGGGGCTGTTTCCCATCGCAATAGCGTTGATTGCGTTACAGGAATCTAAAAGAAATACAGGGCGTGTAGATGCATTGATTAAGCTCTCTGAATTAGATTCGGGTACAACAAACGCAGCTTTCAAAGCGAGCCCAAAACAACAAGACTCTTAAGAGCAAGACTGCGATTCAATTCGTGGCTTCGTAATCACTACTCTTTACAATACTCATGAATATCCGACCCAAAAAGCTTCTACTCCATTCCACATTTTTTCTTTGTGCTCTAGGCACTGCCTTTTCAGCAAAACCCAACGTCGTTTTTATCATGGCCGACGACTTGGGCTGGGCAGACACCACCCTTTATGGCCACACCGCCCTATATGAAACCCCGAATCTTGAACGCCTCGCTAAACGAGGAATGCTTTTCGATCGGGCATACACGGCGAGCCCTCTGTGTTCGCCAACCCGATCAGCAGTGCTTACCGGACTTCATCCTGCACGAACCGGGTTGACCGCCCCAACCTGCCATCTTGCAGGCGAGCCGATCCTTCGCCCCAGTCTCAAGCTCAATACACCCGCCCACCACAAACTGCTTACCCTCACAAAGGTGAACCGGCTAGACACAAAGTATCCGAACATGGCGAAAACTCTCAAGCAAGCCGGATATCATACCGCTCACTTTGGAAAATGGCACTTGGGAAGAAGCCCCTTCACTGCACTTGATCATGGCTTTGATGTCGATGTACCCAATTGGTTTGGTCCCGGACCTGCAGGCAGTTATGTGGCTCCGTGGAAATTCCCTGATTTCAAGGAGGCTTAC
>JABHOU010000317.1 GCA_018695085.1 Opitutia bacterium
CTTGTGGCGGTAGGACGTGCTCCTAGCTCGGACGGTCTTGGCTTGGAGGAAGTTGGAGTGGCCACGGACAAAAGAGGCAGCGTAACTGTGGACGAGGCGTTTCGGACCAACGTCGACGGCATTCGCGCAATCGGTGACCTAATCCCAGGTCCGATGCTCGCTCACAAGGCGGAAGAAGACGGCGTAGCCTGCGCCGAGATCCTCGCGGGACAATCCGGTCACGTAAACTACGATCTCGTTCCCGGCGTCATTTACGTCGATCCAGAGATCGCCAACGTCGGCTTAGGTGAAGCAGATGCCAAGGAACGTAATATCCCGGTTCGTTGCGGTACATTCCCTCTAGCAGCCAACGGTCGTGCCCTCGCCACCGATGCCACGGAAGGTCTGGTCAAGGTCGTCGCCCACGCCGAGACGGATCGCCTGCTGGGCATCCAGATCGTGGCCCGCAACGCTTCCGAACTCATCGCATCCGCAGTAGCCCATATGGAATACGGAGGCTCCGCGGAGGATCTCGCCCGAACCATTCATGCCCACCCCACCCTGTCCGAGTCACTAAAGGAAGCCGCCCTTGCCTCCGATGGTCGCGGGCTACACTCCCTCTAGAGATTCAAATGGCCACTTCGTGGTATTCCAGAGCCCATTCCCGCATGAACCGCACCCGATTCGGCACCATTTTGTAGACGATTAATTCGGGATTATCCACACTACCGAGGTACTGACGAAGAAGCGGATTCTCATTCCATATCGACTCCAACGTCTCCCGTTTCTTCAACACCTCCGCTACTGCAGTGATCCTCACCTGGTCGTGCCCCTTGTCCAGGTAGCATAGTTCCACTTTCGGATTTGCCTCTATTTCCAAAGTTTTTCCGTAACTGCGCAAATTGGCTACGTAAACGGTGAACCCTTCCGTCCTTACGGGCGAAACGGGACGCAACCGAGGCTGGTCGGCATCCAATGTGGCGAGATAAGGGAAATGGTCCTCCGCTACTACGCGCAAAGCCTCAATTCGAGCTTCCTCAGCTGAAAGTTTTTCAGGTTCGGGTTTAGGCATACAAGAAAACTTTCTCCACAACACCTATCCGTCAAGCCAAAGCCAAGAAATTGGAAACTATCTCAAAACGGAGATGCAGCAGTCCCGAATTCACTTATTAAAAAATTGTCTTTCTCCCAAGCCTGGTTCGTGTAAAGGATTGTCCCAATGACCGACCACGGGAATCACTCGAATTTCTTTCATGACAAGGAGGTTCTTCTGCTTGAAGACGAGATCCTCTTGGCCAAGAGGATAACTGCGGTGCTGGAAAAGATGGGAGCCGAAGTCACTCAGGCAGCAAGTATCGAGGAAGCTCGGCAGTCACTGAAGGAACTCTCCTTCGACTGCGCTTTATTCGACTTGAACCTCCCCGACGGCGAAAGCCTAGACTTGCTTAGGGCACATGCGGTTCCCGAAAACACCTTGGTAGTACTTATGACCGGGGAAGGCGGAGTGCGTTCCGCCGTGGAGGCTCTTAGGTTGGGGGCTTCGGATTACTTGGCCAAACCTTTCGATCTCGAGGAATTGCCCTTGGTGTTCTCCCATGCCGATGCTCATCGCCGCAAAAAACGAATCCGCGAGCACGACCGCACGGAAGCGAAAAGAAAGAGCGAAGAACTGTTCTTCGACGGAACCTTCTCCAAAGATTTAGTCATGCTCGAGAAAATACTCGATGCCGACAATCGACTGGCAAGCAACCTACCTCCCGTCTTGATCGAGGGTCCCACGGGATCGGGAAAATCTACCTACGCTCGCTGGATCCATGAAAACGGTCCCCGCTCGGACGGTCCTTGGGTCGAGGTCAATTGCTCCGCCATTCCCGACAACCTCGTCGAGTCCGAGCTGTTCGGCCATGAAAAAGGCGCCTTCACCGATGCCAAAGGAGCACGTATCGGGCTCTTCGAGGCCGCTGACCAAGGAACCCTCTTCCTTGACGAAATCGCCAGCCTGTCAAACGCAGCCCAAGCAAAAGTACTGGTAGCCATAGAGAACGGAAAGATTCGCAGACTCGGTGGAAACAAGGAAATCCAAGTCGACGTTCGCGTAATTACCGCCGCCAACCAAGACCTGAGGGAAATGATCAAGGAGGGAACCTTCCGCGAAGACCTCTATCATCGGCTGGACCTCTTGAGAATGAAAATACCTCCTCTTGCTCAACGAGGAGAAGGAATACTCCTCTTGGCCCGACATTTCCTCAGTTCGTTGGCAAGCAAGTACAACCTGACAATGCCGGAGTTCTCCGACAACGGAGAGAAGCAACTCTTGCAACACTCTTGGCCCGGGAATGCCCGAGAACTCGCCCACGAGCTCGAGCGCTCTCTGGTCATGCACGAAAAAGGCGAAGA
>JABHOU010000640.1 GCA_018695085.1 Opitutia bacterium
AGGGCACTGCAAAGCGAAGCAATGCAACCTTCGAAACCGCGCGAATCACCGCACTGCTCTTCCTCGCATTCGCCGCCTATTCGTCCTACTACGATTTCTTCCAACCCAAGTTCGGTATCGGGTTCAAGGACACGGACGTCTATCACTACTACATGGGCTCGAAGTATTTTTCGGAGGTTGGCTACTTCGACCTCTATCACTGCACCTTGATGGCCTTGGTCTGGAGCACCTTGACCAGTTTCTCTTCAATCAGTAGGTCGAGAAAGAATTTCTTGGCAGGGCCTTTCTTCTTGGGGGCTTCCTCTTTGGGCACCATCTTCAATATTTCGGCCTCATCCTTTTGCAGGTAGGCCATGACGTACAACTGGTGGTGGTCGTGGACGTAGTGACCACCCTCCTTCTTGTAATCCAGTTCGAGCACGGAGGACGTCCGGTTGTTGTCGTAAATGGAAATCCGGGTGAGGTAGGACTCCCATACCGGGGCATCCCGTTGGGCGAAGGAGAATAAGGGGAGGGCAAAGATCAAAACCAAGAGGGTCTGTTTCATGATCGTTTGAATGGAAGTTGAAAGGAATGCTTCAAGGCTCTCTCTAGCCACTACAACTATTGACTAGGGACGCACGACCACCCAACGGCACAGCAACTCCTAAGGGGCGAGCAACTGCTCGAGCAGTTCCAGATTTCGCTTTGCCATAACATCCCCGCCTGCAGCCGCCATGCGCAGCCACTTCGCCGCTTCCACTCTGTCTTTGGCGACACCTTTTCCGCGAAGATAAATGATTCCGAGGTAACGGGCGGCCTCAACGTCGCCCCCGTTGGCAGCAATCACGAAATTGCTGTGAGCTGCGGCATAATCCACGGGGATGCCAATCCCGGAGTAAAGGCGCTTGGCCAACTCGCGGGTCTCTGAAGCAGTCTTGTAGGAAGAGGAAATCGGCAAAGGAGTCGTTCGCGGTGGTGGGGCAACGGGAACGAAAGTTGTTTCAGCGGGAGAGGGAGCGCGTGGAATATAGGTTGGCGTGGAAGTCGTAACGCCGGGACCAGGGACGGATGGCAGGGGCGGTGGGGTGGGAGGAATGATTCCAGTAGAAGTTGGTGGTGGAGGCGATGGCGGAACACCCGTTTCCACAGGTTCGGGAACACCGTATGAAGTGCCGAGCAATGCACCTGACTCCTTTAAAGCTTGAATCTCCAAAACTTCCCCTTCGGCCCCTGACTCCTTTATGGCGACAGCCTTACGAGCATATACGGAGGCAAGGTCGAGGTCAACAGGAGTAGCAAGTCCTCTGGCATAGAATTGAGCTGTCATCATCATGGACTTGCCATGCCCGAGATCTGCAGCCTTCCGGAAATGGAGTAAAGCCAACCCACGATCCTCAAGTACACCTTTGCCCTGAAAGCTAAACAATGCGAGATAATGGTGAGCGGAAGGCAAGTTTGCGGTTACAGCCTCCCGAAGCAGAGCAAGCCCTCCAGCTTCGTCTTTGGCCGCAAGCAGACCAGCGATTTTCATGATGCCGAGCTGAAAAACAGAGGGCATGTAACCAGCGTTAACAGCAACCTGATGATGCCTTGCAGCCAATTCAAGATCGGGAATCACCTTCGGACGAACCTCGTCGGAAGTTAATATCATGCCGAGGGCATAACAAGCGATGGGATCTCCCGAAAGAGCCATCCGCACAAGCTCTCCTGTTCTGTCAGCGAATGCAGCAATGTAATACCTGCCCGGCATGGCAGAGTCGGCTCCCAGAATTGGTTCTTGAGTCAAGTACCCCATTGCGAAATTACCGATGGGATGTTTTTGGGCGGCAGACTGGCGAGCCCACTTTTCCGCTTCGACAATCGACATGGGGAAGCCTTTGTCTCCATTGGCAAGAGCAATCGCCAAAGCCGCTTGGGCATAGGCATCTCCGTCATCGGCCAACTGCCGCAATTCAGTAGCTGAAGCCTTGGACAGTTCCATGCCCGTAGCGCCAAATGACAAACCTGCTCCGCAAGCGAGGAGGAGACCAGGGATGAAAATCAAACGATTGAAGCTGTAATACGTCATGGTTTGAGAAGCGAAAGACTTGGCGCTACCGCCACGAAAGCAAGCCGTTTATTCGAATCGAACAGCTAAGACATTTCATAAAGGGTTGATATTGTGGCTGAAAGGGATAAGACTGAATGTGTAATTAAATGAGTTTCATTTCATAATTCCCCAATCTTTGCGAAACGAAAAATGACCGATTTTGACTCGGAGAGAATAACCATTCGAAATCCCGGCAGGGAACTGATCCGTCAATTTGTCATCCATGCCGAGAATAAGGTTGGATGGCTAAACGACATGGTGAGCAAGCTGAATGGAGCCGACGTTCATGTAATGGCCATCTCGGTTCTGGACACCACGGACAGCGCACTCGTCAGGATGGTTACCAATTATCCCGACGAAACCAGTGAAATCCTTCTCCGTCTGGGAATAAACCACTCGGAACGCAAAATCGTAGCGGTCGAAATGCCTAATGAGAGTTCCCTCAAGCACGTCACCTCGGCGTTGTTGCAAGCGGAAATCAACATTCACTACGTCTACCCCTTTCTCACTTGGCCGAACGACAGGCCGGTGCTGGCCATCGGACTTGAGGACGAAGACATAGCCATCGACGTGTTGACCCGAAACAATCTTCGCGTTCTCTCGCAGGAAGACTTGGCTCGGTAGCGTAAACGGGGTTTCGCCCCCCCTACCCGATCGTAGG
>JABHOU010000416.1 GCA_018695085.1 Opitutia bacterium
ATCGGCCTCGGTTACCGTATTGGACCGCATCGGCGTACTCCTTGTCGACGGATCTCCCTCCGAGGAATGGTTAAGCGGTGAGACGGATTTCCTTAAGCTTGCCCTCACTCCATTTGAGGAAGCCAAGATCAAGAATTCCGTGGAAACAAAAGACTTAATCGACGCCTCAGTTGTAACGCTCTCAAACTTTGATCCCACCAAGCATCTCGACGGCAACCAGAGCGTGGTGGTCCTCGCCAACGTTTCCAGCCTGAAGGATGACCAAATTGCAGCACTTTCATCCTTCGTCCGCAACGGGGGAGGACTGTGGCTTGCCCTCGGAGATAAAGTCGACGCCGATTGGTACAACGAAGTCCTTGGATCAGAAGCAAACGACCTTCTCCCCCTACCCCTCCGCAACATTGGCGGGAGCTTGTCCGACGATTCCGTGCGCACTCGCGTAGTCGCCTCTCACTTCGAACACCCCGCACTCTCACTCTTCAACGATCGCAGGAACGGTAATCTAGCCGACGCAGACCTTTGGCGGTGGCATCGTTTAGGCGAAAGCGACGGGATCGGGACCCAAGACGCCACAGTACTCGCAAGACTTGAAACGGGAGATGTGTTTCTCGCCGAGAAAAAAGTGGATAAGGGAATAGTCATACAGATGGCGACCACCGTAGATGGTGACTGGACGAACATGCCAGTCCGCTCCTGCTATTTGCCCCTAGTTCAGCAGATTGCCTCCTACCTCGCCGATCAAGTGACCCCGCCTCGCAACCTGCCGGCGGGAGCCACCCTCACCCATTATCTGCCCGAAAAGGAAGCGGGCAAAACGTTAAACGTAACGAGCCCCGACGGTTCCACCCATACCATAAAGGCTGTCAAGCGGGGTTCACAGGCAGTGGCCGAGTTTGCCAACACCCGAAAACCCGGCACCTATCTTATGAGCGGAGAAGAAGGAAACCCGGTCAAGTTCGTAACAAACGCATCGCCACGCGAGTCTCAACTGGATCGCATGTCGGAAGAAGAGATTCGGGAAAGCGCAAATGCTCTCGCCGAATCCATCGATTTCATCGACGCCTCGGAAAAAGACGCTCTGGCCCAGTATCTGGAACTGGATGGGGCGCGAACCTTTGGTCGCGAAACATGGAAGATACTCCTCGGGGCAGTTCTTGCCCTAGTCCTGCTTGAATTGATTCTGCAACGAATCTTCGGGAGGGTGCGAACATGAACGACGATCGCACCGGCAGCAGCTTTCACCTCGCGGGAGATATTGAACCTTGGCTGGGTATCTTACTCGCCTTGGGCACGGCCGCTCTGGCGTGGTGGCTTTATCGGCTCGAAACTCGAAAAGGAACGATTGCCCCCTTGGATAAGGTGCTTCCGCTTCTTCGCGCTGTCGCGGCAGGTCTAATCGTCATGATCCTCACCGGCCCGACGATAAGCAACGTCAGTGAGAAAGGGCAGCGAGGACGAGTATTGGTTTTTCTGGATGCGTCGAAGAGCATGTCCATCAAGGACGAGCACATGTCTCCCGGTCGAAAACTGCTCTTGGCAGAAAGGCACGGCTGGCTTCCAAAGGACCAAAACCTTCTCGACCCGGCGCTTCTCGATGCCGCGGATCTTCTCGCAGAAGCACGCATCGGATTGAATGAAGGGCTGTCAGACCCCACCGCGGACCTAAACAAACTTAGAGAAATATTCGCAAAAAAAGCCAAGAAAGCATCCGAACTGCTTTCGGGTAAGGAATACGAAGTTTCGACCGCTACTGAACGCAAGGGAGTTCTTTACCATGAAGTCTGGAATGACATACCCGACGGTACGGTCACCAGCCTCACTAATCACCCTAAATTCAAGGAAGGAAATCCGGATTCAACCAGTTACATAACTACCGCCGAAAGTCCATCGAACGTGGGCGACAACTTCGGTAGACGCATCCGTGGAATAATTGTGCCTCCCGAATCCGGCGATTATCGCTTTTCGGTCAACTCCGACGACGAGTGCGTAGTTCGTCTGAACAACGCCGGAGAAAATCCGGAAAACGCTCGGGAAATCTTAAAAACTCAAGGAACGACCGGACCGATAGCACTCGATCACTCCAAGCGATACTATTTTGAAGTTTTACACAAGGAGGCAGAAGGCGCTGATTTCTGCACGGTTGGATGGACCTTGCCTAGCGGCCGCATCGAGCGCCCCATTCCGGGCAAACATTTTCGTGCGCCTAGCTACGATAGCCCACCCACCTTTCCCGAACTGCGTGAAAGCATGCGCGCCGATGTAGTAAAAGCAGCTCAGTCATTAAAAAAAGGAAAGGATGATGCTGCAGAAACCACCATGCGCGCATCACTATCGAACCTTACCGACACCGCTCTCTCTTATGAAAATCGGTTTCGAGACACGTTTGAGGTATATGCAGAAAATCGTGCTGCAGGAGATGATGAAAACATCAAGAAAGCCATCGAATCATTTAACTCGAACGACAGATGGCAGCGCGCCACTCGGCTGCTCACTCAGCGCCGAAACAGCATCCTCAAGGAATTGGCCGACACTCACATCATAGAAATACGTTCACTTGCCGGACTAGAAACTGAACGCCTATGGGACAACACGGGCGATGCGAATCCTCCACCCGATTTCGGTCAATCTCCCGAGACCCGACGCACCGACCTCGCAACAGGTTTACAAACTGCTATCAAGGTGGACGAGGACAACGAAGAAAAAAAGGATGCCAAACAATCCAGAACGGCCGCGGTTATCCTCTCGGACGGTTTACACAATATCGGTGCATCCCCCTTCGAGACCGCGAAGCTAATGGCTGGGCGCGACATTCCCATACACACAGTTGGTTTTGGTAGCGTAACCCCCCCTCCCGATCTAGCCGTCATCGACGTAGAAACTCCTGCCAAAGTACTCAAAGATGATCGCTTCCGAGGTTCCGTCACGCTCAAAGACAACCTGACCCCGGGTACGCCCTTCAAGATCGTGATCGAGGACGACCTGAACCAGACCGTATGGGAAGAAAGCTTCTCCGGCATGAGCGCAACGCGTCGACGAGTCGCTTTTGATTTCTCTGTCGAAGAACTGGTGGAGGAAAAAATATCCAACCTTGGCTTGGACAACAGTGTCGAGGTTAACGCAGTCCCCTTTCGCATGAAAGTACGTGTAGAGCCAGTTGAGGGTGAAGCTCGTGGCGACAATAACGTTCTATCGTTCGCCTTCGACGCCATCACGAAGAAGAACAACATGCTCATCATCGACGGTCGACCGCGGTGGGAAACCCGTTACCTACACAATCTCTTTGAACGTGACGAGCGGTGGACAGTCACCGTCGCCTTCGCCGGTCCCGGTTCCGACGATGGCGCCCTACCCCGCGGCGAGGAAGGAGACGTCTTTCCCACCGACAAAAAAACTCTTTTCTCTTTCGACCTCTTGGTATTCGGAGAAATCTCCCAAGACCTTTTCAAAGAAGAGGAACTGGAATGGATTCGCGATTTTGTGGCCAGCAGGGGAGGCGGCATAATACTTTTGGACGGTCCTCGGCAAAAGTTTCGTGAATACGCCAATGACGAAGACAACCCGATCGCCTCCCTTCTTCCCGTTAAATGGAATGAAGACGGTCCCAAGCGACTGGCTCCACAGTCTCTTCGCCTAACAGAGCGAGGTCTGGCTACGCCCACCCTCTTCCTTCACCCTTCAGCCGAACGCAGCGCCGAGCTCTGGGGCTATGTCCCTAAACCCGGTTGGGTTGCCCCCACGGAAGCCCTGCCCGGAACAGACGTGTATCTCGAGGCTACTCTGGATGAAAAAGGCGAAGAATCCGTACCACTGCTTGTTTCGCGGACGGTGGGAGCCGGCAAGACTCTATATGCTGGTTTCGACGGCACTTGGCGCTGGCGCTTCGAGGTAGCCGACAAATACCACCAGCGCTACTGGCACCAAATCGCCTCTTGGATTATGGAAAAGCCATTTGCGGTAAGCGACGAATTAGTGGCCATTGATCCCGGTGCATCCACTTATCGCCCCGGCGAATCAGCTGCTCTTCGGATTCGAGTTCGCGACCGCGAAGGGAAACCTCTCGATGACCCAAAAGCAGAGGTCGAGGCACTAATATGGAGAGAAGGTAAGATCGTGGCCACCGTACCGATGAAAACCGACCCCGACTCGGGCGGCCTCTTCCGGGGCGAAACCCCGGCACTCAGTCCCGGAGAACACCAAGTGACAGTACGCGTAGACGGTCTTTTCGAAGAAGACGAACTGCGAAGCAAGGTCGAGTTTCTCGTCCGAGAACCTGAAAGCCCGGAGCTCGCAACGCTTATTTGCAAGGAGGATCTTCTTCGAGATGTGGCTAAGCTTTCGGGCGGAAGCTACTTGCGTGAAGAGCAAATGGGGCGATTAAACGATTTGCTAAAGCCCATAAGCTCGGGCAGACTCGTGAAAAAGGAAATCGCTCTTTGGCAAAGCTACTGGTGGTTCGTACCCATCATTTTGTTACTGGGACTGGAACTCTTCCTGAGAAAACGAGCAGGAATGCTATAATGCAAAACGGAGAACAAACATGAGTGTGCAAGTAGACCCAATCATCCTCCAGAAGCTAGAAGACTTTCGTTGCCGACGTCGCAACCTAATTTTCCTCCGCGGATTTTGCTCCGCAGTGGTTAGCCTGCTGGCGGTTTTCTCAGCAATCGCAGTGGCGGATTATCTCACACAGGCGCGAATGCCCGACGAGGTTCGAACAGGACTTTCGATATTAGGTTATGCCGTAGTTATTTATTCAGTATGGAGAACCTGCGCCCGACTGTTAATACACCTTCCAAGCAAAAGACATCTCGCCCGATTGATCGAGCAAACCGCTCCTGATCTGAAGGAAGACTTGTTGTCTGCAGTCGAATTGGGAAGAGATGACGGGGCCGAACTCGACTCCGAAGTCTTTCGCAACTTGGTCCAAAAAGACGTTTCGTCGAGAGTCAAGGACCTCGACATGTCCAACGCTCTTCCACTGACGCGGCTTCGACGTTGGCTTCAAGCTACCGCCGCGTTGATCGTATTTACCTTTGTCTTGCTCAATATTCCCGATTTCGGAGGCCAATTCCAGCAACTTATGGGCCGAGCTCTTCTTCCGGGAGCCAACATAGCCCCTTTGACAGATATCGAAGTAGCGATTCTGGCTCCAAATATCGAAAAAACCATTACCCCGAAAAGTGAACCTCTAAGATTTTTGGTAGAAGTAAAAGGGAAAGATAAAGATCAGACCTTTGGCCGCGTTGAACTGGAAACAAAGATAAAGAACGCCAAATTAAATCCCGTTGCCATGGCTCCTCGCCAAGCAAACCAGTTCTCGCTCGACTATAATGTGGACCGTGAAAAATTCGAATACCGAATACGTGTAGACGGTTCGCCTCGGACTAAATGGTTTGACATGGACGTAGCATCTCGACCCTACGTCACCTCCTTCACCAAGACCTACCGCTATCCCGAATACACCAAGCTCGAACCAATTACCGCAACCGAAGACCGCGGAGATTTGTCTGGTTGGGAAGGTACCGAGGTTGACCTTGTTCTTAATACAAACCAAGTCGTCACTGAAGGCACGATGGAGTTGGACCTTACGGGAGGAGGCCTTTCGAAACTTCAACTTTCTCCGACCGACGATGGAAAAGGGCTAAAGACCACGCTCGTTCTAAAAAAGCCGGGCACCTATCACACCCTGGGAGTCACCTCCCAAGAAACAGGTTGGAAAAGCAAGCCTTCGCAAGCTTATGAAATTGCCGTGCAACTGGACGAAGCTCCCGCCATTCGAATCGTCTCCCCGGAAGAAAAGTCCCAGCTTCTAGCACCCGACGACATCCTTGCGCTCACCGCCGTGGCCGAAGACGACCTCGCCCTCGAAAAGATTGAGTTCCATGTTCGCGTGAACAATCGTGGCTGGCAAAAATTTCCCGTTCCCGGCCTCGAGACGCCCATCGACGAAAAAAACGTCGTTCTGCAATTCGACTTGGATCTGCTCGAGCTAAAACTTCGCCCCAATGACAGTGCCACCCTCAAGCTGGTCGCCCACGACCGGAAGGGAGCAATCGGTGAATCCGACCCAATACAGCTTTCAATCATTTCTCGCGACCTTGATCTCTCCGCCATCCAGACCATCAAGCTTAAAAGCCTACTCGTCGAGGGCGTAACCGAACTCGCCGAGGCCGCCGAGGCCCGAGCAAAGGAAAACAACGAGCTTTACTCGACCTTCCTAAAAAAGAATTCTGAGCCAATCTCCGGTGCAACAGCGGATAGCATGCGCTCCCTAACCCGTTCCCTGGTCGAGGAAAGCACCCTCCTCTTCGATCAAACCTTGACCACCTTGACCGCAATGCCGCGCGGAACCGACTCCTTAGAAGTCGCCCTTGTTACACGGGCTGTAAATGCGATAAACCAACTGCGACCGGGAATTGCCTCAACTTATGCCGAAATGGCCCTTGCTTCCGAAGACCCGAAAATTCGCAAACAAGCCGTACAGGACTTGAAGGGATCGATCGAGTCCGACAAGGGATTGCTCGGGAACCTAAGGAACATGGCAAAGGTTATACTCGACCAACAGGTACTGGCCGTTGGTACGACCTACCTTAGGCAACTGTTGAAAAACCAAGGAGAATTAATCGAGTTGGCCAAGGGGGAATATCATTACAAGCTTGTTGCTCGGAGGCAAGAAGTTGCCCTCAATCATTGGCGAACCATCGAGAATGTGTTTAAGGCCGGTAGCAATCGTCGGACTTCGGCTACAAAACAAATCAGCAAACAAGAGGGTAGCCTGCGAGCCGCCCTAGACGCCGAAACACCCGACAGGGCAAAACTTGCGAGTGAGATCGCAAAGTGGAACGACAGCGTCAGACGATTTTACGAAGTGGAACAAAACTTACTTCGTAGCAGAACCCGTTCACTTCGATCAAACCGAGAAAACTTCCTTTGGCAAGTTCGAGACTCTTGGCATGACATTGATGAATTCGCCCAAAAAATCACTTTGCTCAACTCGAATGAAAACGAATACGCAGGAATGGGACGGATCTTGGGAGATCGGCAATGGCCTGCCTTGGTATCGGAGCTTCAAGGGAGATCTCGTTTGGAAGAGTCTCGAAAGGATGCCGATTCAGCATTCGTCAAGGACACCGGTCAAGCATCCAGAGCCCTTCAAGCTCTCGGGAACCAGTTCAGGTCGCAAATATCAGCTGGCGAAGAGACTGTCGTCATCGCCACCAAAATCAGGGAAATTGCTTATCTCTTTCGTCTTCTGGAAGCCTATCATCAAGTCGTGGAAGCCTCAGGGCTCGCATCGACCTTCGCCAACAAGGAGAAATGGGAAATGATGAAATCCGGCAACCGTGCGGAACGAGCTATCCACTGGGCCGCAGCAGCCTCCCCTTGGCGTGCCCTATCAGGAAAAATTGCCGGCATACCCTTAGATCAGTTGGGCGGATCCAACGAAGATCGGAACGAGGCTGCCAAAATCCTTCGCGATCTGCATAGGCAACCTTACGCCACTGCCATCGGCACTGAAATGCAAAAGCGGGTGGAAAACCTCGAGCACAAGCCAAGCTCGACTATAAAGAACATAGAATTGGTGCACGCGGACTTACAAAAAGTTCTTCAACTTCTGAAGCCGGCCGTTCTCGAATCTCGGAAAAAACTCAATGAAATCGCCCCTACCCTAGCCGAACTTGCTCGCCAACTGGCTGAACAGGCCAGAAAGGCACAAGCCGAATCCGAGACCATCGTCCAAAAACCCGAGGAAGAAACCCAAGAGGTTCGTCAAGAGACCGCCAAGCTCCAAACCAAGCAACGCGAACTGGGCGGAGAAATCAAACTGTTCAACGCAGC
>JABHOU010000394.1 GCA_018695085.1 Opitutia bacterium
GAAGGGCACCCGGTAAGGCTTCGATCTTTGAGGAGCTTAAAACGCGAAACCTTCCAGTGCTTTTCCGATACCAAAGGCGGCCACGGCGGCGATCCCGCCGACGAGCAGCATTTCCATTCCCGATCCAAGCCACGAGCGCCCCGTCAATCGTGTCTTGAATGCACCTAGCGCAAACAAGGTTAGGGCAGTTAGTAAACACGCCCAAGGGAAACCGTCGAAATTTGGCCCAAGATCGACAACTCGTCCCGCAACGTAGCTGAGGAGGGGAAGAAAGCCAAAAGTGGCGAAGGACAGGAAGGTGGCCACGGCGTTACCAATGGGAGAATCATCGGATTCGTGGAGGCCAAGCTCCTCGACCATCATGACGTCGACCATGGCTTCCTTGTTCTTGGCCATTATTTCAACTATTTGAGTTGCGTCCGCTTCCGCTATCCCCTTCTGCACGTAGAGCTCGACAAGCTCCCGCTTTTCCCCTTCGGGATAGTTTTCCAATTCCCATGTTTCTCTTTCTCGTTCTGATTCTAGATATTCACGTTCGGCTTTCCCGCTAAGAAATTCCCCGAAAGCCATGGCCAGACCGTCCGCGATCAGGTTGGCAAAGCCAAGAATGAGCACCACTCCGGGTTGTAGGGATGCCCCCGCCACTCCCGCGACCACCGCAAAAGTAGTGATGATGCCGTCGAGCCCGCCGTAGACTATGCTTTTTAAATATTTCCCCTCGCCTGCATCGTGAGGTTCGTGACCCGCTTCGTGGGCGACGCGAGCGGCCTCCACATCACGTTTGCGGTAAGCTTGCTTGGCTTTGTCTAATCTCCTGGTGAGCATCCTTTTATTTTAGAGTTTCCCCGTTTACAAGTTGTGTTAGATAACTAATAGTATTGCTTTGCTCCCAAACCACAAGTCCAAGGTTTTTACATGATTAATCGATCTCTTTTCGTTTTACTATCACTCCTCTTCTACCTGTCCGGCGGACTGCTTGCAAAAGAAGGCAAGGCAAAGAGCGTCTCTCAGGAGGACGCGGAAGTCTTGGAAGCGCTTGGGGCGTCCGTGGGAACCAATTTTTACAAATTCGGTTTTGATGATACGGAGATGGAGTTTTTCCTGAAAGGTTTGCGCCAGGGCTTGGCGGGCGAAGTGAAGGAGAAAGATATTCGTAGCATGGGTCCCCGAATTCAGGCTTTCATGCGTCCTCGCATGGAGGTGGCCCAAGCTCGAGAACGGAAAGAGGAAAAGAAGCTCATGGCGAACTTGAAGGTACCGATGAATCTTGAGATTCAAACTTCGGCGGGCGAAAAGACGACCCTTGGCGATCTAGCCAAGGGTAAGAAGGGAGTTTTGCTTGATTTCTGGGCTTCTTGGTGCGGTCCATGCATGAATTTGATGCCCGAGTTGCAAAAAAAGGCCAAGAAGCTAGGCTCCAAAGGCATTTTAGTTGCTGGCATGAATACCGAAAACGCGGGTAAGGCCGAGAGCGTGCGAAAAAAACGTAAAATTGGATTTACTTGGCTTGTGGAACCCGAAGGCAGACCGTTGAGCCAGATGCTTAAAATCAACTCTATCCCCCGTATGATTCTGGTCGCTCCCGATGGAAAAGTTCTCTTCAATGGTCATCCGATGGACGATGAATTGGTTTCCTCCTTGGCTGACCTTGGCGTAAAGTGACTTGATGCGCATGAGGAAAATTTTCCAACTTTCTTTATCGGCGACATACTTGCTCGCCGCCATGAATTGCCTTGTTTTCGCGGCACCAAGCGCTGCCGACCAGAGTCTGTTGAGGAAAGCCCAAATCCAGTTTCAAAAACATGGCGGCGTTTGTATTTGTCAAGACTGTCGTACTCTCAGAGAGCAACTTAAGGCTCGCAAGCTGATTCCCGGAAGACTTGGCGAACGCCCTGCAGGAAAACCACTTTTCGAAGGTCCTGGCTTAACGCGACCAAAATCTCCTTCTCCTCCCTCTCGCCCGAATCTCCCAAAAGTTATCCGACAGCCTCATGCTTCGATTTCTCACAGAGTGACGATAGGTCGGCCCCTCCAACCTTTTCGCAACATAACGTTTCCGCCGATGGCTCGAATACCGCCAGTTCTCACTCCATCTTCGAGTCCCCAAGACATTTCCGTGGTTGCCAGACCCGATAATGAAAAGAGACATGGGGTTCGTATTCCCGACCCACGTCCACGCGCACTTGCCCGGATTGCCCCGCAGGCTCGTCCTTCCGTTCCTTTCGTAGCGCCTCCTGGGCCACCTCCGTCTTCTCGTCCTCCCGGTCCTCCGCCTACATTTCGTCCTCCGCCTGTGGCCACCTCCGGAGGGGCAACCGGTTTGCCGGGGCGTGCCGTTACCGTTCCTTTACAATCGGGGATACGCGGGGGGCTTCCCGGTCGACCGGTTTCCGTTCCCCCGGTTCAGGGTCTACCGGGGCGGCCTACCTCTTCGCCAAGCACGGGTGGATTGCCGGGAAGATCTCTGCCAGTCGCTATCCCACAACCGCCCGCTACCAATCCACAGTCTCTTGGCGGGAGCATGCAAGCCAAGATACAGGCACTGATCCAAAAAGGCGTGCCACCTGCTGCCATCAACAAGCAGACCGGCATCGTGAGAATGAACCTACAAGGGCAATACTTGGACGCCGCGGGAAGCGTGATCATTGGTCGACGCCAGCGCTGACATCGCTTTCAAGTCATCTAGTACCTCGTATCGACGTATTGTTCGCCGTTGGGGTGCCACATTTGGCGTCTGACTTTTCTGTTATTTAGGTAAAAGTCCTTTGCTGCAAGGTTTCCGTTGGCGTGCCATCGGTGCCAAGTGCCGTCGCAAACGCATCCATCTTCGAATTCTATTTCAGAACGTTTTTGCCCGTTATGAAACCATTGGATTTGCAGCCCGTGCTTTTGTCCCAGCTTGTGTTCGATGTGCAAGGATGCTTGCCCATCGAAGTACCATTTGCTTTCCAAGCCGTGCTTTTGGCCGCTTACGTAGTGAATCTCAAACTGGCGCCTCGGTTTTGTGGGGCGATGACCGTGATGCGAAAGGATACTTCCCGACGGATACCAGCCGATGCTTGAACCATGTAGCACTCCGTTGCGAAATTCAACGTGGTCGCTTATTTCTTGTTCACTTCGCCAACGACGGATGGCTCCGGTGTAAGGAGTTTCTTCGGATGTGTCGTAATATAGACCGTCTCCACGTCTTTCAACTTGGTTGAACGGTAGGATTATTTGCTCTTCTTCCTTGTCGCCAAGCTTGGC
>JABHOU010000525.1 GCA_018695085.1 Opitutia bacterium
AAGAGGTCGGGAAGGTTTTTCGGGTATATATTGCGCACCCGCTTCGGGCCTTCTACCTCGAGCTTGAGATCAGCGAGCACGGGCTCGGAAATTTTGGCATAGAAGCGCGACACCTTATATTCGAGGTTCTCCTCCGGCAGAACGTACTGGCTGACGGCGTTGGTCTCCTCGGTGATTTTATCGAGCAAGTGGGTATTGACGTTGGTTCCGATCCCGAAGCAGAAAACGCGAACCTTGCTCTTGGAGTCGCCGATTTTCTTCCTGAGAGAATTAAGGATAACGTCCTCCTTGATTGCCCCGATGGTGGGTTGGCCGTCGGTCATGAATATGACTTGAGTGGGACGGCTCTTGGATGCCTTGGCGGAAACGATTGTGGCCGCCTCCCCAAGGGCTTCCTCGATGGCGGTGCCGCCGATGGCGCGTACGGAATCAATGAACTTGGAGGCCTTCTTGCGGTTTTTGGAAGCAGCGGGCACCATTTTCCCGAATACGGGCTCGGCCTCGGTTGAAAACCGTATGATCTCGAAGCGATCCTCGTCGTTCAGGCTATCCACGCAAAACTTCATGGCCTCCTTGGCCTGCTCGATCTTCTTGCCTCTCATCGAGCCCGAGGAATCGAACACGAACACGACGTCCTTCGGAATGGCCGCTTCCTCCTTTTTCCATGCTCCCGGGCTTACTAAAAGCATGAAGTGCCCGCCGTCATCGGAGTCCTCGGGATTGTGGGTGAGCACGCTCAGGTCGACGTCGCCGCCATCTTTTCCCTTAAGGGAATAGTAAAGCAGGAAATCGGCGTCGGTCGCCATGTTCTTCTTCTCCAGACCTACCACCACTCGCTGCTTGCCGTGGCGCTTGACCTCGGCCTCGTGGGAAGGCGAATAGACCGACTTGATTTCGGCCCCGGAAGTCTCTACCTCGATCTTCATGGAAAGATCCTTGATCGGGCGTGAGGAGTATTTCTTGGTGTTGAGATGGTAGAGGTACCTGACCATCTTGCCGTCACGCTCGAGAATCTCGGTGTACTTGATTTTTACCTCCTTTTCCTTCTTTGGCTCGATGGGAAAGATGCGCACCTTGAACAGGCTTTGCCCGGCATACTCGAAGAGAGCGGGATCGAGCGCCTTGCGAACGATGTCCTCGTAAATCTTGCGGGCTTTCTTGGCATCGAGGAGTTCGGCCTCCTGCATCTTGCCGTTCACCTCCATGGAAAACTTGTCGATCCGCGCTCCCTTGGGCACGGGAAAAATGAAAGTACCCTCTAGCCGGCGATCGGATGGGTTGTAGAAAATCTGTTGAAGCTTGGTCACGGCCACTTGGTCCTTGATCGCAACCTCTACGTGTTGGCTGCGGAGCTCCAGAGGCAAGAATTGCCTGATCGGGCGATGAGGAGGAATGGGACGAGGTGGCCAAGGCGGACGCGGCGGGTGAGACGGGTGAGGCGGGTGAGGCGGGTGAGGCAAGATGTGGCGAGGCATAGCCTTGTCCACAATAATGAGACCGTTACCCGAAGCGAGTTGCGGAGCAAAAAGAGCCAGCAGGACAATTATTTGAGCGAGGTAAGAAGTGATTGCTTGGTTCATTATTGATCTTTGGTTCATACTATATGCGACGCAGGACTCGGGGATTTGTTAGAAAAAACTTCCGGGAGTGCGAGAGTTATTCGATCTCGCCTTTATCGCGAGGAAGATTTTTCCTAGTCCGTTTCCCAATAAAAAGCATGTCCGAAGTCGAGACCATCACCTACCCAATTGAACGCCTGCAGGAATTCTCCACTCGTGTTTTCCTTCATTTCGGCGTCCCCGAAGACGACGCCCGGCTCGCTGCAGAGGTCCTGGCATCCAGCGACCTTAGGGGAATCGACTCCCATGGCGTGGCTCGCCTTCATTGCTACTTCGACATGCTCAGTCTGGGGCGCATCAACCCCAAGCCCGAGCTCAAGATCCTTCGCGAAAGCGCCAGCACCGCCACGGTGGACGGCGACAATGGTCTAGGTCTCGTGGTTGGCCCCAAAGCCAACGAGATCGCCATGGACAAGGCGGGCGAGGCCGGTACCGGATGGGTCAGCGTCTCCAACACTAACCATTACGGGATCGCCGGTTATTATCCCCTGAAAGCCCTGGAAAAAGACCTAATCGGCTGGTCCATGACCAACACCACGAAATTGGTGGCCCCATTATGGGGAGCCGAACGCATGCTGGGCACAAACCCCATAGCAATAGCGTTTCCGGGCAAGGAGGAACCGCCAATCGTAATCGACATGGCCACCTGTGCCGCCGCCTACGGAAAGATCGAAATCGCCAAACGCAAGGGAGAAAAGCTTCCCGAAGGTTGGGCGGTGGACTCGGAAGGCCACCATACCGACGACCCCGAGGCCATGATCGAGGGTGGCGGTCTGCTGCCCCTAGGCTCGAACCGTGAGCGAGGAGGTCACAAAGGCTATGGTCTCGCCCTCATGGTGGATGTGCTCTGCTGCGTACTGAGCGGGGCCAACTGGGGTCCCTATGCCCCACCCTTCGCCGTCCGTCAGTACGTACCCGAAAAGCAGGTGGGCAAGGGCATCGGGCATTTCTTCGGCGCCATGCGCATAGATGCATTCATCGATCCCGACGAATTCAAGATGCAAATCGACGCCTACCGCCGCGAACTTCTTGCCACGAAACCGGCTCCGGGCACGAACGGCCCCCTCGTTCCCGGCGATCCCGAACGCGAAGCCGAGGCCATTCGCTCCAAGGAGGGCATTCCGCTAGTCATGCCCGTGGTCGAGGAACTTCGCGACATTTCCAAGCAGATCGGAATACCGCTCGAGTAAATTTCATTTTAAAGACACCGAAGATTCGGCGAGAATTCCCTCTACAGGCTCTCTGGTTTCAAAAAGAAAATTCGGCTTGGACTAGGCGATGATCGGAGGCGACGGGAGCATGAGGACCATCCTGCACGATTCCTGAATTTGGTACGAAACGCTCCGACATCGCGGGCGTCGCCAAAATAAAGTCGATTCGAGAATAACTGTCCTGCCGGGCGTAGTGATGAGTCCAGCGGTGCCCTCGCGAATCAGCGCAATGCATGGCAGTGGTGAGCTGGGTTTTGTTGACGGTCAGGAAACGGCGGACGGCAGGTGTGCTTTGGTGGTCGTTGAAATCTCCCACCACGAGGTGGTTCGGCTTGCTTTCGGGGACATAAGTTTTTCGAATGTAATCCCTAATCGTACGGGCTTCCTTCTCGCGCCTCAAAGTACCTTCGGGATCGTCTTTGCGTTCGGTCCACTTGCTCTTGAGATGCAAATTGAACAGGCGCCAGCGAACGCCGGCGGTTTCGAACTCCACTTCCAAAACCCCCCGATCGGGAGCCTCCCTGCCGTCGAAATAGTTGAACTCCAGATTCGAGTGCCTCGTAACCGAAACGAAAGGGAGGCGGGAAAATACGGCCAAGTGGCGCTCCTCTTCAGGATCGGCCCCATGCATCCAGACGGCATGCCGGTACTTGGGACCACCCGTGGTATTCAGGTCGTGCCAAAGTTCGCGAAGAAAGGATTCGTCCCCTATTTCCTGAATGGCCAAAACGTCGGCATCGGCCTTGGCGATGATTTTTCGAAGGGCCGTTTTTTCCTTTTCGGGTTTGGGATATTCGGGACGCCACCTCCCCTCCACAATGCGATCGCATATGAGATAGTTGCGCAAGTTGTAGGTGGCCACGCGAACTTTGTCCGCGGCAATGCCCTCACCTACAAAGGCGAGACAGGCAAGAAAGGAGATCGCCCGAAAGAAGCCTCTCACTTGCCGCGTGTCACGAATACGTTGAGACGCCTGTTCTTAGGAATGACGTCCCGGTATTTATCGTCTTCGGACCTGTAACCGATGTGAACACTCTGGAAAGGGAAAACTCCCGAATACCCTTTGCCCCACGCCATGTACATCCCCTTCGTATTGGTGGGAGTCACCTTTATTTTGTGAGAACCAAAAGGCTTCCCCATGAGTTCAGCCGACTTGATCGGGTTCCAGGCGCTGCCCTTGAATTTGCGAAATAGATCATCCCACTTTTCGGTAAAGGGAAGCTTGGCCCGCTTTTCCTCGATCGGGTCGATGTACAAGGCGCCGTCCCCGATGATGGGCATGATCTGTTCCATGCTCATATTGATGGCTTCCGGAGCGACGTTTGGTGTACGCACTCCAATGCTCAATCGAGTCGGCCACTCCTCCCCTTCGGGGTCTTTTAGTTTACCCCAGAAACCTAGTCCCCTATGGTTTATCTCCATCTCATACTCAAAGGTGCCATTGTTGTCGAAAGTACCGCTAAGGGTCGTAACTTCCCGATCCATGGAAGGCTCGGGGGACACGTCGTAAGCAACGATCTTGCGATAACGATGGCGAGTTCTCTTGGGGTCAGTACGATCATAATAATGAGAACTGAAATGAATGGCTATCGGCTTCTCGTTCGCTCGCTTGCCATCCGTGGCGTTGCGGGAACTTCCCGGTGACTTCAACCAAAGGTGCACGACGTTTCCGTTTTGGTGCAGAGCGACGTCGTAAAGCACGCTCTGAAAAACGGAGTTGTAACCACGAAAACGCCCACTCCCATAAGCAGCCATTCGACCTCCCTTGGCGGGAATGATCTTCGGGTTTTTAGGCATAATCTCCTCCTTCTTCCTGCGAAGAGCCTCGGCCAAGGCTTGTGAAGTGGGGTTGAACTTGGACCAGGGCAACTCGAAGGTACGGGTAGGGTTGTTGCTCAGGAAGATGGTGACGTACTCGTCGTTCGCATCCACGAAGATGGCCTTGATTGCTCGGTTTTCCGAGCTGTTCCAATCGTGTTCCTTGTCCAGATCCGCCTCGGTCACCTTCGGGAGTTTCATCTTGGAGCGGGCCTTGGCGAGAGCCGCCAACTTCTTGGCCTCGGCGTCAGCTAATGCCTTCAGCTTCTTGGCCAAGTACTGCGACGTCTCGGAGAGCCTGCTTAGAGGTACGATCACCTCGCGACGACCGCCTAAGGTGGAAAGAGTGAGGTTGGCGTCGTTCACCTCCACGAAGCGCCCCTTCAGCGGGTTGCCGTCCGAGCTCGTCCACACCTGTTCGGCGGAAAGGTCGAGCTCGCCATCGGGGTCGGTCGCCTCGATTCCCGGGGAACTCGTACCGGGCGACGTGGAACCCGCAGGCGGTTTCGGCCGAGCGGCGGCTCGCAGCTTGGCCGCAAGTTTTTGGGACTGCGGTTGAAGCGTATTCAGGGGCAAGGTGAACACTTGGCCGTTCCAGTTTATGGTCACGCTGGTGGCGTCGGCCTTGAGGAAGCGAGCCTGCAGGGTGCGGCCCTTCAGGTCGGTCCAAGGATGGATGCCGGTTACGGCGGGACCGGAAGGCTTGGAAACTCCTCCCAGCTTTGCGGCAAGGGCTTGCGATTCCGGTTTTAAGGTATTCAGGGGCAGCGTGAACACCTGTCCGTTCCAATCGATGGTCACGCTGGCGGCGTCGGCCTTGAGGAACTTGGCCTGCAGGGTACGGCCCTTCAAGTCGGTCCATGGGTGCAAGGTTCCAGCGTCCTGACCGATGGCAGTAAGGGTGGAGAATATAAAAAGTAAGAATATTGTTTTCATCATGATGCAGGTTGACATTCTTCCGGTTCATTCTCCCATGGCAAGGTTACGTTTACGGGAACGTGCTCCCAAGGTCGGAAGGGCTCGAAGATTTTTCCGGGGTTCAGGATGCCGTTCGGGTCGAGAGTTTTCTTGATCGCCTGCATGGTTTTCCACTCGGCGTCGTTGAACATGAGACGCACGAATTCGGTCTTGGCCAACCCCACCCCGTGCTCGCCGCTTATGGCGCCGCCCAATTCCACCACCTTGTGCATGAGCTCTCCCAAGGCTATGCGGGCTCGTTCCGCCTCGTCGACGGCCTCCCGGTCGTACATGAAGTTCACGTGCAGGTTTCCGTCCCCGCAATGCCCGAAAGTACCGATGCGCAAGTCGCGCTCCTCACGCAGGCCGTTCACGAAGGCAACGAGCTCAGCCTGACGCTTCAGGGGCACCACCACGTCCTCGTTCAGCTTGGTGTTGGCCAGCTTCTTCATAGCCTGCGAACCCTTTCGGCGCACCTCCCACAATTCCTCCGCCTCCTCCGCGTTAGCAGCCGCCTTATGGGAAACCGCAGCCTCGGAAAACCATTGCAGGAGCTTGGTCGCATCCTCTTCCACTTGGGCGGGATGTCCATCCAGATCCACCAGAAGCACGGGCAGACCCGAAGTTCCCTCCAAGACCGTTTTGCCCGTGTAGCTCTCCACCCCGGACACGGTCCATTGGTCGAGAAACTCCAGAATCGACGGTCGGATACCCAGCAGGCCCAAAGCGAAAGGTCCCTGCAGGGCTTCCTCCTCCAAGGCGAAAGCCGCCAAAAAGGTTC
>JABHOU010000395.1 GCA_018695085.1 Opitutia bacterium
CAGAACTCACAGCAGCGCCGCAATGTCTTGGAGACCATGGTGTCAAAGAGAATTCCATGCATAGTGGTTTCCCGTAATCTTGCCCCGCCTCCGGAAATGTCTCAGATTATGGAAAAGGCGGGCGTACCGCTCTTTCGCACTAATCTCACATCCAAAGCCTTCACTACCGAGGCTACGGTATTGCTGGAAGAACGTTTTGCGCCTCGTTCTAGTTTGCACGGAACCCTGTTGGAGATACGGGGAATTGGAACCCTCGTCCGTGGCGATAGCGGTTCCGGGAAAAGTGAGGCCGCTCTTGCGTTGATTGAACGCGGACACAGCTTGGTCGCAGACGACATAGTGCGTGTTAAGCTCCTTAGCGACCACACGCCAGTCGGATTTTGCGACGAAATGAACCGCGGGTATATGGAGTGTAGGGGAATCGGCATAATAAATGTGGAAGAATTGTTCGGCATAAGATTTATCCGATTAGAAAAACGAATCGATTTGGTGGTCACTTTCATTGAGGACCACGAAGGAGTGGAGGCAGATAGAACGGGCTTGGAGAGAAGAACTTTCGACATTCTCGACTTCCCTGTGCCGCACATGCAGATACCGCTTCGACCGGGACGCGACATGGCTCGTCTCGTCGAAGTGGCGGCAATGGTTCAAGCCGGGCGATACCTTGGGCACGACTCCGCCCAAGACTTTAATCGAAAACTCCTCAAAAAAATGAACCCAACAAGGGCTTAAGTTAATTGTTCAGCCTTCTGAATCCCTCTGGGCCCCATTATATAGTAGGTTTTTTGCGATGGAGAGTATTTCTGAAATTCCGCAACGAAAAACGTTCAAAAACTTACGGACGAGGCGGTGTGAACAACTTGTGAGAAACTTATCGCAATTTGGAGTTTTTTTTTCTTGGTAAGTTAACGATGTTCGTACAAAACTTGTATCAGTTTAATAATCTCCCTCCCAATCTCCATCTTCTGTAAATACAGTCTAAAATTCCATAAACCACTAAATAATAGCGGTTTATGAATCAAGAATTCCTCTCAAATTCCCTTCGGCTTTTAATCCAAACACATCTATCTAGATCTTCGACAGGATTCGCGTAATCTCCACCACAATAGAAACTTGCGAAACCTGTGAATAAATTCTCAAAAAGTTCCTGACTCCCTTCCGATGACCAAGACAGACAATGAACCCAATGTACTTTGGGACTCTCTCAAAAACAACCTTTGTGAAGCCATTCCTGCAGATACCTACAGGGTTTGGTTCAATAATGTTCGTCTCGGCAGATTCGAACGGGATTCTTTGGAGATTGTAGCACCAAACGAATTCTCTGCTATATGGATTCGAGATAATTATATGGATGTCATCCAACGCGAAGCAAAGCGCGTTGCCGGTCGGACGGTAAACGTCAATTTATATGGCGAACCTGAATTGGAAGAAGATTCCGCTTCAATTTCAGAAAACCGAAGAGCTTCTCGCTCAACCCCTAAATCTAATCGCCAAGTTAAGAGCCCAGACGAAATAGCCCGTGCTCTTGGCCTCAATCCCAAAAACACATTCAGCAATTTTGTGGTAGGGGCTGGGAGTGAACTGGCTCATGCTGCCTGTATTGCCGTTTCCAACGCACCGGCGCATGCTTACAACCCACTATTTATCTATGGCGAAACGGGTTTGGGAAAAACCCATCTCATGCACGCAGTGGCTCATCATGCATTGGAACGCGACCCCGAAGCAAAAATATGCTATTTGTCATGTGAGAAGTTCACCAATGAGTTTATTCGCGGCATCCAAGAAAACACCCTCACCAAGTTTCGCGCGAAATATCGGAACGTTGATTTCTTGCTGATCGACGACGTCCAGTTTCTTGCCGGCAAGGAACGGATACAGGAAGAGTTTTTCCACACTTTCAACGAAATCTTTGAATCCCAGAACCAAATCGTACTTACCAGCGATCGCCCGGCGGGAGAGATCGACAAGCTGGAAAGTCGACTGCTCTCTAGGTTCCAGTGGGGATTGGTCGCCGATATACAAGCTCCTGACTTGGAGACCAGAGTCGCGATATTGTCGCGCAAAGCGGAAGCTATGGGTGTCTCGGTTGAACCCGAAATCATGAATTTTCTGGCCAAGAGCATCGCCCGCAACGTTCGGCGGATGGAAGGTGCGCTCACTCGCGTTGCGGGCTATGTCGGACTCACGCGCAAACAAGCAGATCTTCCCACCGTGGAACGATTGCTGCGAGATATCCTTAGGGAGGAAACTCTAAGTCGCATCACGATTGAGAATATCCAGAAAAAAGTTACCGACTACTATCACCTACGAATGGCCGACATGCTTTCTCGTAGACGTCCTGCCAATATCGCCTTTCCGCGACAAGTCGCGATGTACTTGAGTCGGATTCTGACCGATCATTCGCTACAGGAAATCGGAAACAATTTTGGTGGTCGCGATCACGGCACGGTTATTCACGCCTGCAAAACAGTGGAAAACATGATGGATCAAGACGAAGGCATTAAGAGAGCCGTCGAGCACCTAAACGAACATCTTTCTCACTCCATGGAGTAGTTGTCGCTATCCGACTTCACCCCCAAGAACCCTGCGCGTGCAGGTAATGCAATTCCCTCGAAACTCTTCCAAAGGCTTGCCACTTGTACGAGGTTCCTGTTATTAGATGTGACAAAACCGTTATGAATACAATGGAATCTGAAGAAGAACACCCTATCCAAGAAAACCTTGACGACTCGAACCCTGAAGCAGGGCAATCCGATGCTGCAGGCGAGAATCCCGAGGTAGTCGCCAAACCCGCTGCGGCTTCGAACGAACCTACGGATGAGCAGAAGCGAGAAGTCGCTCAGTGGATCAACGAGGGTGTCGGTCTGTCCGACATCCAGAAAAGACTCTCCAATGATTTCGGCGTCACCCTAACCTATATGGACGTTCGCTTTCTTATAGATGACCTAGATCTGACGATTCAGGACGAGGAGGAACCCGAACCTGAAAAAACCGAACCTGAAGCCGAAGCACCTGAGGCGGATCCCGACGCCGACTTGCTTGGTTCAGTTTCCGTTGATGTCGACAAGGTCACCCGACCGGGCGTAATGGCCAGCGGCACGGCCACTTTTTCGGATGG
>JABHOU010000398.1 GCA_018695085.1 Opitutia bacterium
AAGTCTCCCAAAAAAAGAGAGCGGAATGGACGAAGCAACCATTTGCTCCTCGTCGGAGGGAGATGCTTCCGAATAGAGCCAATCTGCGGAAATGCCTTCAGCTACCTAATCTATTCGGTCAAGGTAGCGATCGTTTTCACGAGTTTCTCGCAACCTTCTTCAATCAAATAAATCAGTTCTGCATAGTGACCCTCGTGGTGTTCCTTTCTCTCTAAAAACGGATCAGCTAAATGGGGTGGACTGCCCGGGGGTAAGAACAATCCAAAGGGCCTTATTTCTCCACGAATGCATTCAAGATTTTCTTTTACGAAGACTTCGCTCTCCTCGTCCATGGTTAGGATCAAGTCGGCTTTTGCCAAGTCGGGTTTGAGGGCGAAACGGGACAATCCGTCGAAGTGGTATTCCTTTAGGTGTGAGATTGCCTCTTTCATCCTGAGGTCTAGCGGGCATTGGTCATAAGCCTCCGACACGCCTCGGCATGCTATTCTAAATCGACCGAAATGCATGGAGGTCGCTAAAGTCTTCCGAAGAGCCTCCCGTGCAAGTGGCGATCTCGATATTCCGCGTTTGCTGAGGAATAGTATGGTCGACGGATCATTGCTTAGATACCGGTAACCGTTACCCTTGTCTGGCTTGGCTTTCCGATGGTTGCTACCGTTAGGTAGTCCTGATTTAGAATTCATTTTAGATTGGTTGTTTTGAAGTTTGTTATTAAACCAACTTGGGCGTTCGCCTCAAATTAGTGTTGTAAAAATTGTTTGTCCGCCACGATGGAAATTTCTAATTTCCTGCCACCTAATTCCTTTAAAGAAAGTATAGTCTAATAGACGAATACTTCAAAATTAAGACGAATATTTATTGTTTCCGTAAATTTTGTTTTAGATGCATAGTTTTGTCTACACCTTTGAATATGCAAAAAATGTGCCAATTTTCAGCTTTCTTGCATTTCGTTTGTTTCCTGCACGTTTTCTGGCTTAGGCAAGAAAGTTCTTGTTGATTTCCAGAGCCATTCACTGAGTCAACGGGTCGGCATTACCCGAATTGGAATGACGTATTGTCGCATGATGAACTTCATTGCCTACCGATGCGGAACTATTCTATCCTCGAGATCGTCTAACAATAATACGTAGATCTCAATCATGCCTGCTTTAACTCATTCCTTTGTTTCTCCTTGGACTCTTGCCCTTTCTCTAGATTCGATCGTTCTTCTCAAGCAAGAGTTTCTCCATAACCCCATTCGAGATTGGTGCATCGCCCTAATCTTGGTTCTGGTGGCGATCATCGTTGCTCGTACGATTTACTGGTTCATTGAGAAACACGTCAAGAAGCTCACCCAAAAGACTGCCACCAAACTGGACGACCTTTTGATCGAGATGATCAAGAAACCCTTGGTGCTTGCCAGTGCCTTGGCGGGAGCATGGGTGGGGCTCAATTACCTCGATTTTTCCGCCTACGGTGGTGTCGATCAGTGGATAAATGGTTTCTTTTCCGTTCTAATCACTCTGCTGGGAGCTTGGTTGCTTTGTCGCTTGTTCGATGCCGTGCTAGACGAATACGCGGTACCTTACTTCGAAGATTCCGAGACTGACTTGGACGACATATTAGTCCCCATCGTTCGAAGAGGCGTCAAGACCATCGTATGGATAGTGGCGACGATTATGGCCATGGACAATGCGGGGTACGACATCACAACCGTTTTGGCAGGCTTGGGTGTGGCTGGCATGGCCTTTGCCTTGGCTGCCAAGGATTCGTTGGCCAATATGTTCGGCGGTTTCACCATTTTCACGGACAAGCCATTTGGCTTGAAAGATCGCATAAAAGTTGCGGGTTTCGACGGAACCGTAACCGAGATCGGGCTTCGCAGCACCCGTTTGCAGACCTTGGACGGGCGCATGGTAACCATCCCGAATTCCGATATTTCCGACAAGGCGGTCGAGAACGTATCCTCCGAGTCCTCGCGAAAAGTAGTCCTGAATCTGGGCCTTACCTACGATATGGACGAGGCCAAGATCAAACGATCCATGGAAGTGCTTCATGAAATTGCCGACCAGCACAGGGACGACCTCGAGGAAAACCTTTCGGTCGGATTCAATCAATTCGGTGACTTCGCCCTGAACATCATATTCGTTTACCGCATAACCAAAGGTTCGGACATTCTCGGGACGCAAACCTCCATCAACTTGGCCATCCTCAAGCGTTTTGCGGACGAAAGTATCGAGCTAGCCTTCCCCACTCAGACGATACTTACGAAGCCTAGCTAGGCTTTTTCCCCGCAAGATCGGATTTTTCTGGCTCTTTGCATGATATTCGGGACGCTGGATTTCATGAAAAGAATTTCCATTCTTCCGCTCTTGCTTGCGATGGGCATCCGTTCTTTTGTTTTTGCAGAGGAATCCGAAACCCTTCGCTTCGCAAGGATTTTGAATGATAATGTCGTCCTGCAGCAGGGCAAGCCGATCACTGTTTGGGGTTGGGGGAAACCGGGGACTGTCGTGAAGGTGACACTCACCCAAGATGCGACTACTGGACATAAGGCCGAGACAGAGGCCGATCTGGAGACCACGCAGGATGAAAGCGACGACTACTCGGTCGGCGTGCACTATGTGGAGAAGAACCCGCCGCGCCTGAAGGAGAAAACCCTGTCCGCCAAGTCAGGCAAGCAAGGGCGCTGGTCGGTTTCGTTTCCTCCCGCCAAGGCCAGTTTCCAGCCTATCTGGATGATCGCCCGTGGAGGTGACGAAACGGTTGTGGTCCGCAACGCCCTCATCGGGGAGGTCTGGATCTGCGCCGGGCAGAGCAACATGGGGTGGGGCAACTTCAATCGTAAGGGAAGGGAGTCGGGTTCTGCCGACTTTCCCGGTCTGCGCTATGTGGCGTGGGAGGATTCTTGGTACAAGCCGCTGGACGAGGTCCGCAATAAAATTGGCTGGAAGGAATGCACGCCGGATAACGCCCAACGCTTTTCCGCCGTGCCTTATTTATTCGGAACTTTCCTCCATCGCTACCTAAAGGTTCCTGTCGGCATCATCAATGTGGCTCGTGGCGGCACCCTCGGGCAGACTTGGTGTCTGCGTAGCGAACTGGAGTCAATCGACGACAAGATCATCAAGACCGTGCTGGCCGACTACGATGCCGAGACCGCGGTCTGGGACGATCCCAAGCGGGTCGCCTCCCTCATGAAGCAATGGGAGGCGGATTGCGAGAAGGCAAAGGTCGAGCACAAGGAAAAGGTGGCCAAGTCGAAGGTCGAGCGAAAGAAGCCTCCCCGTCTTCGCATGCCCAAGAAACCGGGCGACTCCCGCAGTGCTTGGAGTCCGCCCGCCGGATTGTTCAACGCCACCGTGATGCCCATTCGCGACCTCGGCTTGCGCGGTGTTCTCTACTATCAGGGCGAGAACAACAATTTTATGCGTTGGACCCGCTATGAGCGCACCTTCCCCAAGGTGCCGGTCTCCTTTCGCAAAGCCTTTCGCGACGATACCCTGCCGTTCGGATGCATCAGCCAGCCGGGGTGGGGGACCTTCGGGGTGGATCCCGAGGTGGCGACCGTCGCCGAGGGCTATGCCATCATCCGCGACGTGCAGCGCCGAGCCCTCAAGGACGACCCGCTGTCCGACATGATCGCCACCTATCCCACGGGTAATTCCTACATCCATCCCGCCGAGAAGCTTCCCGTGGCCGAGTACGCTTCCCTCTGGGCCTTGGCCAAGGTGTACAAGGAACCGGTCGTGCATCGAGGCAACGAATATCTCCACATGAAGGTCAAGGAGGACAAGTTGTACCTTTTCTTCGACCAGGATCCCGTCGTTCACGAGCGTTGGAAGCATGTTGAAAATAACGCTTACTGGCAGGTGCTTCCCTGTCCGCGCGAGGGTAAAGCCGAGTTCCAAGGATTCATTGTCGCGGGCGAGGATCGCCGATGGTATCCCGCCAAGGCTCGCCACACCAAGCTGGACAACGAATGGTGCATCGAGCTAACCAGTGACCTCGTGAAGGAACCTGTGGCCGCCCGCTACGGTTGGGCCAACTGGCCCACCGGCAACCTGGTTGGTCGCGAACGCCTCCCCATGGCCACCTTTCGCACTGACGACTGGCCCATCCCCGAGGGCGTCAATTACACCCAGGAAGCCAAGGAGGCCAGTTCCGCCAAGATCAAGGAGTTGCAGGAAATCGGTAAGCGTCAGGCCATCGACCGCAAGATGCGCCAGTTGCAGGTTGACCTGCCTCGACTCGAGGCCGAGCTCTTCAGG
>JABHOU010000669.1 GCA_018695085.1 Opitutia bacterium
GCGAGGGAATCGAGCTTAATCACCGCACCGTCTGTCGGGTATTCGTATTTATGCCGAAGCAAGTCGAGCTTCTCGATGGCATACCACGCATCTTCTCCCGATTCCACCAACCAACGATTTTCGACCGTGGGCAAATTCCAGTCGAGAATGGCGTCGTGGAAATCGCTTTGCCTAGTAAACAAGTCATTGGGTTTGCACGCACCCAGACCATATAAAACAATCCCCAGATCACGATTGCGGGCTTCCTTTGGATCCAATAGCTTGACTGTGCCAGAGGCCAGGTTGCGGGGATTGGCATAAAGGTTTTCTTCGGCAGCCTCGCGATCCTTGTTAATGCGTAAAAACTCTTGGTACGCCATGAATACCTCGCCCCGAATTTCAATGAGCTCAGGGATCGAAAAACTACCTTTAATTCTTTCTGGGAGTGTCTTGATGTGGAGAATATTTTGGGTAACTACATCCCCCTCCATTCCATTCCCTCTGGTCACGGCTCGCACTAAAATTCCTTTTTCGTAGGTTAAGGAAATGGCTACGCCGTCAATTTTCGGTTCCACCACGTAAGACAGCGACTCGAGGTCGAAGAGTTTTCGAAGGCGTTGGTCAAATTGCAGGAACTCTTCTTTTGCGTAAGTATTGTCTAGGCTGAGCATGGGCACGATATGCCGATAGCTATCAAAGGCGTCCAGACGGTCGTCGCCGATTGTTTGGCTTGGAGATAAGTCCTCAGGAGTTTCCGCAGAAGCATCGATCAGGGATTCGTCGAAGAGATCTAGCTGCGATTGATTCTTTTCAAGCTCGGAAAGCCGATTCTTCAACCTGTCGTATTCTCTGTCGGAAATCTCAGGGGTGGAGTGGCGATAGTAAAGTTCGTCGTGTCCACGGATTTGCTCACGCAAGTCTTGAATCCCTTCTTCGCGTTCTTTGGCAGTCACGTTCAGTCGGCAGCTAGCCTCAACGAGCACCGACTGCTTGTTCCATTCGGTCCAGCGCTTGTTCGAGAAGAGCTCGTGTACACCCTAAGTTGAGCCGAAGAAACCCAGGTGAACCGAAGTCCGCCCCATCGGACAACCCTACGCCAGCCTCTTCGAAAAACTTTTGTGGATTTTCAACTGCGAGCCCACGGGCATCGATCCAAAGCAAATAGGTCGCGGAAACAGGGAAAGGGAAAAGGCCTGGAATGGCTCCCAATCGAGAAAGCGCTAGATTCCTGTTTGCTCTAAGATAATGCAATAGACGTTGGCGCCAAGGTTCGCCATGGCGATAGGCTGCTTCGGCCAAGGTGAAACCCATTGCTGGAGGATCTGGAACTATTCCTGCACACGCCTTTTTGTATCTGAGCCGCAGTTCAGGATTCGAAATAATGGCGAAAGAACATCCAAATCCAGGTAGATTGAAAGTTTTGCTTGGAGCCATCAAAGTAATGGTCTTATCGGCGATCTCCGATGAAATGGCAGCCAACGGAATGTGAGTGCTTCCCTCATCAAGTAGTAGGTCACAGTGAATTTCATCCGAACAAACAATCAGGTCATGACGGAGGCAAAACTCCGCAAAGCGTTCCAGCTCTGCATGAGTAAATTGAGTACCTACCGGATTGTGTGGATGGCAAAAGAGGAAGGTCTTGGAGCGAGGAGAAACCGCAGTCTCTAGCGCATCAAAATCTATGGTGTGCCTGTCTCTTTCGATAGACATCGGTACCCCCACAAGGTTTTGACCGAAATTACCCGGAGCAGTGAGGAAGGGCGGATAAACGGGTATGTTGGAGAGAACTTCGTCGCCTTCGTTCCCAATTGCTCGAATGGCGACGTTGAAACCGCAGACCATGCCTGGAAGCCAAACTAACCAATTTGGCTGAATCCGCCAGTCGTGGAACTTATCCATCCGATCGATAATAAGTTCGGCCAGAGCTGGCGATGGCTTTCCATAACCAAAATGCCCAAACTCGGCGTGATCTTTGGCGACCTCGATGACTTCGGGGGGACCACAATAATCCATGTCCGCCACCCAAAGGGGCAAGATGTCGCGTCCTTCGTACTTGCCCCATTTGAGGCTGTGTCGACCTCGGCGGTCGGGGACCTCGTCAAAAAGTGGATCGGCTTGGCTCAACGCCAAAAACAAGAAGTTCTACTGCCAGGAGTAGAGGTATTTAAGACCAATGAAGTTCATGTCCTTCTCGGCAGGACGTTGATAGTCAATCGAGATTCCATGAATATCGTTGATCCACCATGTGAAACCAACGTCCCACTTCCAGTCATTGTCGCCGAAATCACTCCACATACCGTAGAAACTGCCGCCGAAGTACATGGAAAGATCATCCGTAAATAACATCTCCGAGCCAACCATAAGGCTCCAGTTGAAACCGTTGTCATCCAAATGAATCCGAGCGTCATCGCTATAGTAACCTAAACCGATACCAAAATAAGGGCGAAACATACCGTTTTGAAAGACATAGTCATCGTAATGCATTATGTAATCCAAGGTTAACCCCCAAGATGACTCGTCTCCAAGATTGGAGCCTAAATCGTAGTTTCCGTACTCCAATGCCAATCGCCAATCGGTAGACTGCGTTGCGGGACTGTTGGCCATTATGGATAGGATGTCTCCATTCGCTTGTTGCATGGCTTTGTCACCATCCGCCATCGAATATCCGAACCCAAGATAGTATTCTCCAAGACGCGACTTGGCAGATAGGGAAGTAACCCAGAAGAGAGAAAGGAAACAAAGAAAATGACTAAGGAATACTTGTTTCATATAGTTATACACTAGAACAAGCCGAGCGGTTCATAGTCAACGAATAAAATGCATGCAAATCCTCTAGAGCAAGGGTTTGAGAATCATTGCAGCACTCTTAAAAAGGCGTGCCGCCACCTTCTTGCGGGCAAAAAAACCTAGTTGAGGGAAATTCCCGACATCTTTCCAATTCTCGTAAAACATGGGACTTGATGGCGGTACCGCTTCCATCCCCGGCCTAAGTCGAAAAGAGGAATATATCCGAAAGGGCCAAGGGTCTATAAGGGGTAAGCTTTCCGAAATACGATTGAGTATTCTGTTGAATGTTCGAATTACGGGAACTCCTTCCTGAATGGCAATGCGATAACTGTTTGCCGGTGATGCAACCAACTGGATGTTTTTGCGAAGTCTTTTAGCGAAAGCCTTGTCCCTAACGATAAGACCGACTTCGGTATTGTAGTCGACTGAGCGAGGGTCAAAGTTGAACGAACCGACATAGGAGACTTCTTCGTCGACTACCATGGATTTGGCATGCATTGACAGGAAAGGTGGGGTGAGCAGGTGGTCGTTGCGGCGATCGATTCGGTGAATAGTTTTTTCCGAAGCATCTAGGCGGAACGGGAATGCAGCAAGGGATTTATCAATTTTGAAAGGAATCCTACGGTAGTTGACAATTTCATCGATGGTTGGTCGACGAGACAGAAGATCGTCGTAGGCCATCATCTTATGAATATCTGTTGGCATCGGCTTGAATTCCCACATCTCGAAGCCAAGTTCTTCCAAATAAAGCCGCTTTTCCTTGTAATTGGCTGCATAGGTAGTCCAGCTGTCGGTCGCGGCTAGACTATTTGTGGAAACGACAATCCGTAGATCAGGGTTCTTGGCTTTGATCTCACGAAAGAGAGCAATGGCTTTTTCGCTCAATACTACGTAAGGGGATTGTATGAAGATTTCTCTTTTGGCATTCGCCACTAATTCCGACAATTCTTGAGCAACGCGGGATTGTGAATCGGGTGATTGAATGGTTTTTTCGGGAGAATCGAAAACCCATTTGGTTTCCTCAACAAATGCCATTGGCTTGATGAAGAAATCAGTCACGTAATTGGCTTCGCTTGCCCTTTTTGAAAGTTCGCCGAAGAGGTGATTCAGCCGAAAGTGTTCCTTGGTCAGAAGAGAAGGAAAATCCTCATTTTCAATCAGTTCGCAAATGTCCTCCAAATCTCTCGCAGGCACCGATAACGCCGATTTCCAATACTCGCGAAAGGAATTCAGGGCAGGCTCGGACTCCGGAGTTACAACCAACACGTCACGATCCTTGTAGTTCAAGCCGATGGCACGATCGAAATAACGATTCGCGTAGTTGCGCCCTCCCGTAATTACGAGCTGATCGTCGACAATGAACAACTTGTTATGATGACGTACGTTGAAGCCGTGAAAATCATAAGCAAGGTCGGCCAGCTTTTCTATTGTGGACGGATCAAGCTGGTTGAAAGTCGGGTTGTAGAACTTTATCCGAAAATTGGGGTCAAACGAGGCGAGGAAAGCGACCATCTTCGGATCTTGCTCTCCAAACATCTGGTCGATGAGTATTTCTACTTGTATCCCACGTTGCTTTACGGCGCGCAAGAGCTCCCAAAGGACGTAACGGCCAGTCTCATCCGTTTTCCAATTGAAGGTCTGAACGCGAACGCTTTTTTGGGAGGAACGTATCAGATTGATGCGAGCAGCAAGAGCTTCATCCCCATGATCCAAAAGCAAAAGTTTCGCCTTCTTCTCGATTTTCGTTTCCTCGATGACTTTTCGCCAGAGTTCATAGGTTCCCAACTGCTTGGGATTCGAAAAGTCGTCGAAAGACTTTTCCGGAGGCATGATTGCCACCTCATTTGTTCTACAACTTGCTCCGCAAAATAATAAAACTACCGCTAGAATTAACCAGTTGCAGCATTGGCAAAAAGTTGGAAGAGGGGGTATGGTCAAGTCGATAAATGCTTTAATGAGAGTCAATTGTTTCCGAATCGTTACATTAGCACAATGTTCTAATTTTGATCTCGCGTCCAAAAAAAAGATGAATACTCAGCAAATCCTGCCGGCACGGATTTTACATTAATTGGAATTGTCGACCCGAAATCGTGGATGACGCAAAACTGCGGCGAACATAAACGAAGAAACCAGAATGAGTGATGCCGATATCCAAGCCACTCCCCCAAATCCTGCCTGCGACAACACCCAGTAGCCCAGAAAAGGCGCCACCACGCCCCTTGCTCCGGTAAAAGCGACATGGGCTCCCATGTACTCGGTTTCACGCCCTTTAGGGGCTAGTTTCGTCACCCACAAACTCCACGCGATCGAAGAACCACCAGTTCCAATTCCGGCTAATGTTGCTCCCATGCAAACACCGATAAAACTCTCGGCATTGAAATAGACAAGTGAGGCGAGAAGCAAAAAAACGTTCAACAAAAGACGAAAGCCGATGAAGTGGAGGTGATCGAACAACACCCCCCAGAGGCGCGCACTCAAGATTCTAGCAATGGAAAACACCACCACGGCA
>JABHOU010000400.1 GCA_018695085.1 Opitutia bacterium
AAGGCGACCGCTGATTTTACTGGAGTTACGGGTGTTTCGGAGATACTGGAGGGTTCCGGTGTACTGGACACGGGCTCTCGCTCTCATTCCGTTCGCATTCACGGCATAAGGGCAAGTGACCATGTCGCGGTTTCCGACTTGGAAGATCAGGTAATCAACGGCAGCATGAAAAACTTCAGAGACGACAGACTAGGGATCCTTGTAGGCAATCGCATCGCCGAACGCCTTAGGCTGGAGCCCGGCGATCGCGTTATTCTCGCGGGTTCTCACGAGTCCCTGAACCTTCGAGTTGCAGGCATATTCGAGACGGGCGTCAGCCAAATCGACAAAAGTCGCATCTACCTCGATTTATCCACCGCCCGCTCCTTTCTCCGCAAGCCGCACGGTGGCTCAGTCTTTCAAGTGGGGATTCGCCAACCCGAAAACGCACCTGCCTTGGCCGCCCAGATGCAGGAGACTTTCGCGCACCGCGTGGTCAGTTGGCAGGAAAGGGAAAAAGTATGGCTCGACGTATTCAAGGCTCTCCGAGTTTCCTCTGCCATAACCGTCTCCACCATCATCCTTCTGTCCGGTCTGGGCATGTTCAACGTCTTCGCCATCATGGTCATCGAAAAGACACGAGATGTTGCCATCCTCCGCTCCATGGGTTTCACGCCCGCAGATGTCTCTCGCATATTCCTTTGGCAAGGAGCACTCGTCCTTGCATTGGGCATAGTACTAGGGTGCGCCCTTGCCGCTCTCGCTACTTACGGGATATCTCGCATCCCTCTTCGTATCCGCGGAATCTTCTCCACCGACAGCTTCGTCGTAAACTGGGACGTCTCTCATTATCTCTGGGCAGTCGCCATCGCCGTAATCGTGGTGGGTGTGGCCAGTTGGATACCCGCTCGCCGGGCAACTCGCATAGAGCCCGCCAGAATCATTCGCGAAACCTTGTGAACGATCAAGAAGAGAGCAAGAATCCGATTCTTCGGGTCGAAAACCTCAGCCATTCCTTCGGGCAAGGCGAGAGCAGAGTGCATGCCCTAAGGGGCGTGTCTTTCGAGGCGAGGGCAGGGGAGGTAACCGCCATCGTCGGTCCTTCGGGCTGCGGAAAGAGCACCATGCTCTACCTATTGGGTCTGCTCGACCGTCCCGACTCTGGTGAAATCTACCTTCGCGGCGACCCAATGGCTCAAGCCGACGATCCAACCCGAACCGCCCTCCGCAACGAAAGCATCGGTTTCGTCTTTCAGTTTCACTTTCTGATCAAGGAATTCACCGCCCGAGAGAACGTCGCCCTGCCACTCCGTAAGGGGGGCAAGCCGCCGGCAGAGGCTCATGCACGAGCCGATGCATTCCTCAGGGAACTAGGTCTCGCAGACAAGGCAGACCGCTTCGCCAACAAGCTCTCCGGCGGCGAGCAACAGCGCGTAGCCATTGCTCGCGCCCTCGCCAACTCACCCGACCTCATCCTGGCCGACGAACCCACGGGAAACCTCGACGCCGCCAATTCCGATCGAGTCTTCGACCTCCTCCTCAAATTCGCCCGCGAGGACGGTCCCGCCGTCATCCTAGTCACCCACAATCCCGAGCTCGCCAAGCGCTGCGACCGCCGCCTTCCCATGCTCGACGGAAAATTCGTGGAGGAATAAGTCGTTATTCCGGAGGGCTCCACCGGTTGAAGGAATAGACTAGGAACGCCCTCTGGCCTTGCGGATTTGGTCGTGGGCTTGGTTGATGCGGGCTAACTGGTCGTTTGCGAATGTGGTGAACTCGGGTGGGAGCCCCTTGGACTGGATCTTGTCGGGATGGAAGGCAGCGCATTTCTTGCGGTAGGCGGCTTTCACTTCGGCATCGGTAGCGGTCTTCGACACGTCCAAGGTATGGTAGGACTCATCGAGCGATATGGCGGCTCCGTCGGGATCGTCGGCAGGAGGGGCGTAACCCCCTTTGACCCACGACTGGACCGTACCATGAGGCAGACGTAAGCATTCCTCCCCTCGAAGGAGGATACGAGCCTGCAGTTCGCTCATCTTGCCGTCCTCGGATCGAGCCATCTCGAAGAGGCCTCCGAGGAAGGATTGGGCCACGGTTGGATCGAAGCCGATGAGCTTTCCGGTCTGGGCGAGGTAATCGTCGATCGGGACCTTGCCGTCCTTGGCCTTCCGAAAGACGTTGATGGAGAACTCACGCATCTTGTCGGAGAGCCCGAGCCGGGCCATTAGGCTCTCGGCGACATTGATCTCGGCCTCGGATACGCGCCCGTCAGCCTTGGCCACCTTGGCGAGGCAGGAAAAGAAGTAGGCTAGATAGAGGACGCGGGCCTTCTTCTCGTCGGTGACCTCGGGGTTGTCCTTATCGTAGGCATGCCCCAGAGCAGCACCAGCCATTGCCCCGATGGGACCGCCGAACATGCCCACGCCCGTACCGATGAGCTTTCCCCACCAAGTCATGGTTTCTTCTTATTACCCTTCTTTTTCTTCAGCTTGGGTTTCTTGGGAGAGGGAACGGCCGTACCGGGAGCGTAATCGGGATTGAGCTCGGTGGGCACGGGAGCGTTTACCGCTTTTCGCCAAGCGAGCATGGCGGCATGAAGTTCCCGAGTCTTTTGCGGGTTTTCCTTCGCCAGATTTTTCGTCTCGGATAAATCTTCCGCGGTGTTGTATAGCTCGAGTTCTCCGTCTTCGAAAAACTCGATGAGCTTCCAGTCGCCCATTCGGATGGCAGCAGCGGGGGTAGTGCGAAAATGGCCGTGGCGGGCGGTGTAGCCCTGCAGATAGGCGGGAAAGTGCCAGTGGATTGCCTTGCGGGGGAGTTTGGTCTCGGCGTTTCGAAGGAGGGGTGCGATGCTTACGCCATCGAGTTCGTAGCCCTTGGGCGAGGGTGATCCCGTAGCCTCGAGGAGGGTGGGATAGAGGTCGATGCCGATTACATTTTCCCGGCAGATAGAGCCCGGCTGGGTGACTCCCGGCCATTTCACGATCATGGGTTCCCGAATTCCGCCCTCGTAAAGCATGCCCTTGGATCCCCTCAGGGGAGCGTTCGAAGTAACACCGCCGTGCCCACCGTTGTCGGAGAAGAAAATGACGAGGGTATTGTCGGACAGTCCGAGTTCATTCAGTTTTCCGAGGACGGCGCCAACGCTGTCGTCCGTACTCTCGATCATGGCGGCGTAGGCGGCATTCTTGTGTCGTTCAGTCGGTTTCTTGGCCTGGTACTTCTTCTTGAGTTCGGGCTTGGCCTGAATCGGGGTATGAACCGAATAATGAGTCAGGTAGAGGAAGAAGGGCTTGTCCTTGTTGGTTTCGATGAATTTGCATGCCTCGACACCCAGTCGGTCGGTCAGGTATTCGCCCTTTTCCTTGTTTTCAAGATTGGGATACTTGTACGGACTGTGATAGCCGCCTCCGCTGGGACTGCCCCAAGACTTGCCCGCGACGTTTACGTCGAAACCTTGCGTGGTTGGATCATCTCCCAAATGCCATTTCCCCATGGTGGCAGTGACGTATCCGGACGGCTTGAGGGCTTCGGCGATAGTGACGAACTTTTCCGCCAAATGGGTCGTATTCTTGATGGGAATCAGCTTCCGTTGCTTGGAGGAACCCCGATCGGAATTCCCAACGGTGTATACCCCATGCCGTGGAGAATACTTGCCGGACATGAGGCAGGCTCGACTTGGAGCACAGTTTGGGGCGTTGGCATAGGCGTTCATGAAGACCATGCCGTCTTTCGCTAGTTTGTCGACATGGGGGCTTTCGTAGTATTTCGATCCCATGAACCCAAGGTCGGTCCAACCGAGATCGTCGATGAAAAAGAACACGACGTTTGGCTTGGACGCCCGATCCGCCCCGAAAAGCGTTCCGGAAAAGAGTATAGCAAAGGCGACAAGAATAAACCTAATAAAAGTCATTTACCTAGGAGAACCCGAAGTCGCGTCCTCGTCAAGTGGGTAGAGACCCTATGCAGCCTTAATGGCTAGAGGAGCAGGGTTCGTCTTTTTCGTTGTGACTGCAGACGGGGCAACTCTTGCAAAAGCGAAGGTTCAACCAATGCCCGGAAGCAAGCGAGATTCCTGCGCAGGCGGCAAAAAGGTAATGGGCGACCTCAATCGTCCCGGCATGGGAATGATCGTGACCATGTCCATGGGCATCCGGCCGAAGAAGAAGAAAGACCAATCCAAGCCCGAAAGCAAGAGGCACCCAGAATCGTCGATGTTGCAAGTAACCGCGAAACAAAGTGGGACCGGCAATTAAAAGGGAAGCGGCAACCACAGTTTCCTCGAAACCTTCCGTCCAAAAGAATGAGCCAGCCAACAAAGGCAGAAACGGAAGGAGAATCGGAAGTGCGATGCAATGAACCGCACAAAGAAAAGACACGAACATGCCCGCGCGATCGAAACGTTCCCAAGATAATGCTTTAATCATAAAACAATCCCTAAAAAAGGGAATTGCCCGCAAAATGCAAGTTCTTTGCGTTAAGGAAATCGAACAAGCTTAGCGGCGAGCATTCGCCTGCATCGGCGTAACGGGATTCCCCGTGTTGGGAATGACCTGCACGGCACGATCGTCCCACAACTCGATCATGTCCATGTCCTTGGCGTTGGTGACCTCCAGATCAGGCAGACCATGCTTCTTCAACCATGCCTTGATCGGGGGTGTAGCCACTTCGGGCTCTGCGGCTCTTGCCGTGACGATCTTTACGGTGTACCCCATGCCTACCCAGACATTAAGTCTTTTGACCATGTTCGGTACAGGTTTTCCGATATGCTCGAAACCTTGCCACGGTTCGGCCATGGCCAAAGTGCCGTCGAGGTCGACTCCGATCCATTGTTTTTCCTCGGCATCTTCGCCAAATTTATTTTCGTCAGTCACGGGAAGACCTTTTGCATAGGGAACTCTGACCTTTGGTGTGGACGAGAAGAGGTTTTTCAGCGCTTGAAACACAATAATATCATAAACAACATTTCATCGTAGGTGTTGCCATGCGTTCGGCAAGTCCTTTCCTTAATACCATGACCATGTCATTGTCATCTGTGGAATTCCCTGCAGGCGCCGAAGCGCTTCCTTGGCTGGCGGCACTGTGGGCGGGCGTGTGGGTATTAAGGCCGATCGCCACCTTTATCCATGAATTGGGTCATGCCCTGCCGGCCTTGGCCTTCACTAAAGCCGAAGTAGAAGTAAGAATCGGAGAGTCATTTGCGAAATCTTTGACGGTTCTGGGGCGCTTCGAATTCGCTTGGTCTTTCCGCTCGAGCTTTACGGGTTTCACGCAATACCAAAGATCAAATTTAGGCAAAGTGCCTTTGTCGGCAATCATTCTGGGTGGTCCCATAGCTTCCGGGTTGGCCTGTGGGCTTGGCGGCTTAGGAACACTATCCACGACGGATCCTATTTGGTGGCGCATTTCAGCGGCCGCTTTTTTGTGCGCAAACGGCATAGTCTTTCTTCGGTCGGCGATTCCCGTGACCTTGCGACCAACCGAACAATTTCCCGACGGACCACCCAGCGACGGTCTAGACCTATGGAAAACCCTTAGAGGAACAAGCAACTAATCTGCATCTTCATGAATGATTCCGAACTGGCTGTCGTAGAGTTTCCTGTACAAATCACATTCGCGATGAAGCTCATCGTGGGAACCATCCGCGATAATTTTGCCCTCATCCATGACTAGGATTCGGTGGGCCAACTTCAGGGAACTGAAGCGGTGGGCTATAAGCAAGGTGGTCTTACCCTCGATTAGCTTCGTCATGGCGTCTCGAATCTTGTCCTCGTTTTCAGCATCGAGAGCTGAAGTGGCTTCGTCCAGGATTAAGATCGGAGCATTTTTCAAAAAGGCGCGAGCTAGTGCGATTCGCTGAAGTTGGCCACCCGACAGACGACTACCATCCTCTCCCAAACGTTCCTCATAGCCGCGCCGAAATTCCTTTACGAATTCATCGGCATAAGCCAGCTCGCACACCTTTTCCACCTCCAAGTCAGTTTGCTCGGTTTGTCCCAGAAGAACGTTTTCCCGAACGGTAGCGTCAAACAGAAAGGGGCGTTGAGGAACAAGGGCCACCGAGTCTCTCAAGTCCTTTAAGCTGAATTCACGCAAGTCGACCCCATCCAAAAACACTTTTCCCTCGGAGGGGTCGTGAAACCTCGGCAGCAAACCTGCAAGCGTACTCTTCCCTGCACCGCTAGGACCGACAAGCGCTACAGTCTCACCCGCTTTAAGGGAAAGATTCAGGTTAGCGATCGCAGGAATATCCTCCGGTTCACCATCGCCATTTTCATAAGAATAGGAAACCCCCTCAAAAGTTATCTCACCTCGCACGTCCTTCATTTCCTTTGGTGCGGGTGGTGAAACAATCGTCTCGGGAGCGTCCAGAATGTCGTCCAAGCGATCCAACGAAGCAAAGGCTTGCTTGATCTGATTATGAATGCCGCCCAGCTTTTTGACTGGCTCGTAAGACATGTAGAGAGCCACGATCACGGGGATTACCGTGTCTAGGTGAACACCTTTTCGGGACGCCTGAAATATTGCTGCAGAAACACCGACGGCGGTGATTATCTCGATCAAAGGAGTCAGTAGGTGGGCATACTTTATGACCTTCATGCGAGCCGTAAAAAAGTCTTCCGAGGACTCACGAAAACGATTAAGCTCACGGTCTTCCAAGTTGAATGCCCTTACTTCGCGAGCGGCGGATAAGTTTTCGCTTAGAACGGCGGTCATGCTTCCCGCTTCCTCCTGCATGCGGAGAGCGCGTGTCATGAGCATGTTTCCAATCCGGCGGACAGGAAACACACAAAGCGGAATAACCACCAGCGAAAGGAGAATAAAAGCGAGGTTCTCGTCCTTCAATGCCATTACGACGAGCGCCGTCATCGCACCGACAAAGGTCACGGGTTGCTTGATAATATCATTCCCGACCTGTAATACAGTGGTCTGAAGCTGGGTCGTATCGGCCATCACACGGCTAAGTAGGTCTCCCTCGCGATTCTTATGGTGAAATGCCAGGGGGAGACGCTGTAGCTTTTCGAAGACGTTCAAGCGAATCTTTTCCAGGACCTTCACCCCGCAATAATTAATCAGGTAAACATTGAAGTAACCACTGACTCCCCGCAGGGCAAATACGGCGGGAAACCACGCAACGTACATGACCAAAGTCCATAAACCGACTTCTGCGATTTCGTCACTGCGTGGAAAAATCCTGGGAAACACCTGATCGATCATGTAGGGCAAGCCGAACCCGCTGGCTGCACCATAGATAACCCCGCACAGCAAAGCGCCTACAAAAGGCAACCAATGCGGACGGAGAAACTGAAAATATGGGAAAAGTCGCTTCAAAAGAGACTGGAGATTTCTACAATATTGCCAAAAAAACTAAAGGTCGATCTTAAGTGTTTTCTTTTCAGCCAAAGGAAGTGCTTGCACGTTCTTGATCACCTTGCGTCCTGATCCCTCGCCTACGTTGATCGTGTATTTCCCCTTTGCGAAAACCTTAGGCTGAAAGCTCTTGCCCTTGACTCTCAAGGTATAGACGACATCACCGCTTTTTTCTTCCACCACTTGCACGACCTGATTGGCTTGATTTATCTCTAGAGAGGGAAGGTAAGCCACCGCTTCGCGACCATAGTTTTCGAGTTGGTTGAAGGTGAAGGGCCAACCCGGATAGGGCTTGGCGCCCTTGTTCGAGACATCGACGTTGCGGGGCCAGCATACGAAGGTTACGTCACGAGTCTTCTTATCGATGCGCACGACACCGAATCCGGCAGCACGCGTACTCAGCCTGTCTCCGCCCTTTTCGGGAGTCGGGTTCGCCACTGCAATAGCTGTAAGCTTGTTGTCGAATCCGTCGACGTGATCCCCAAGAATGGGGTCCTGTCCGGGTTTGCGGTTCTTGCCCGGCTCCAGAGGCTTCCACCAGCGCAGGTAGAGGTTCGCGATCGAGGGGACGCAGAAAGAATAAATCGAATCTCTCCACTCGTCGATCCCGTGATGAAAAACGGTGGCGAGATGCTGATCGCCCGCGAAATGGAAGGCGTAGGCTTTTCGCAAAGCCGCGATTGCCTTGTTGCGACCGGTCTGCGGCCAACCGTTGGAATCAAGGTCGGCATGCAAACGTCCGCCTATTCTCCCATGAATATGAGCCCCTCCGCAAAAGATGGTCTGGGAGAGTGCGACCTTCATGTCCGCATTGGTCCAGTCCCGTCCCCATTCGTCAAGAAACTTAAGCTGACGCTCGCCGAGAAGACGGGCTTGAGGAACGTCGACCGACTTGGGATCGTAGTCAGGATTACGGATGTGATCCGGACGGGGGCCCTGCTTGGGAATCATGCCGGCCGGCCCGGTCTTGAACTTCCGATCCTCGATAATGGCAAAGCTTATACGCCCCCAATTCAGATGAGTGTAATAGGTCCCGATACCCCGCTCGATGGGCGTGGGGTCGTAAGGGTCGGGCAAATGACTGGTCTGAGCACGCTCCACCTCCTTGACGTATTCGACGGGCATGGAATATCCACCGTCGGAAGCTCCTCCCAAAGTAGATTCCTTCCCGTTGTGCCCCCAAATGTTGGGCTGTCCCACATCATGATCATCCGGAATGGTCACCGTCGGGAAGTTCTTGATCACCTCTCCGAAATCCCGGCCGAACCTCAACCAGGCCGCGTAATGGCGACGATGGTCGTAAACTTGGTCGCCGGAAAAGAAAAGAAGGTC
>JABHOU010000222.1 GCA_018695085.1 Opitutia bacterium
CCTTTTGCCATCCACAAACCTGAGGGCGCCCTCTTTCTTTGGCTTTGGTTCGAAGGCTTGCCCATCAGCACGCAAGAACTCTATGAACGCCTCAAACAAAAGGGCGTGCTCGTCGTATCCGGACACTATTTCTTTCCCGGGTTAGAGGAAGATTGGCCCCACAAGGACGAGTGCATACGAGTTACCTACGCTCAGGACGATGAGCTTGTTGAGAAGGGTCTATCCCTAATCGCAAGCGAAATCCGAGAAATCTATTCCAATTCCTAATATTTAAAGCTTACAGGGAGCAGGCGTCCCCCGGTTCGAGTGCTTTTTGTACAAGTCTAAAGAAAATTTCTAATGATATTGCTTCAAGCGCGTCTAAGAAATGCAGACTCCTTCGTTAAAACTAGAATACCATGACATTCAAGCTTCTCCGATTCCTCCTCCACATTTCAACTTTCTCTATTTGCGCTGTCTTTACCAACGCTCAAGATTCTCGCTTTCCGACCATCTTGGTCAAAGGGGCCGACCTTACCCTGACCGAGTGTGAAATCACCCGCGTCCTCGACGACGGTACGATCTCGTTCAAGACAACGGGGGAGGGAGGCTTGGAGAATGGCGTCGTCTACGCCGTTCTCGTGAACAAGCGCGAAATTACGCGCATCCAAGTTTCCGAGGAGAAAACCAAATCCAGCTTGGCCAAGCCCGTACCCGGTCACCGTAGCCTCAAGGGTTTACCCAAGGGGACCAAGGTTATGCTCCAAGCGGTCGAGGGAGGAGGGGCCTCAAAGTACGTTCCGCTGCGCATGGACGAGTTGACGATCGACGTGAAGGTTGTGGCCAACCTCGCAGTCACCACCATGAGCATGAATTTTCACAACGACCTGGACCGAGTGCTCGAGGGTCGCCTCAATTTTCCTCTTGGCGAAGGACAGACCGTGTCCCGCTTTGCCATGACCGTAAACGGTAAGCTTCGCGAAGGCGTAGTGGTTGAAAAGGCCAAGGGTCGGCAGGTTTTCGAGAGCATCGTCCGCCAAGGGATCGACCCGGGGTTGCTCGAGTGGACCAAGGGCAACGTCTTCAAGGCCCGCGTTTATCCAATACCCGCCAAGGGAGACAAAAAGATCGTCATCGCCTACGAGCAGGAACTAAAGGTTGCGGGCAAAGGATTTCTTTATTCCCTTCCGCTTCACTTCGAGGCGAAGGTCGACCGATTTCACCTCCGGGCCGAAGTATTCAAGCAGGAGGTCGCACCCGATCTCGGTTCCAACGAACTGGCCAACCTGCGCTTTGAGAAATGGAACGAATCCTTCCTTGCCGAGACCAAGAAGGAAAACTACCTACCCAATCAGAGTCTCGCCTTTTTGCTGCCCAAGCAAGCCGACCGCCAGCGCATCTTCGTAGAGCAAGAGGGCGAAAAGACCTACTTTTACCTGAGCATGAACCCAAAGGTCATCCGCAAACCCAAGACCCTGCCTAAAAAGATCGGCCTGATTTGGGACGCCTCCGCCTCTGCCCGTAACCGCAACTTGGATAAGGAATTGGCCGTGCTTGGTGACTACTTCTCGAAAATCGGAAACCTAAAGGTCACATTGGTGGTTTTCCGCAATGAACTTGAGAAGCCCCGAGAATTCAGCATCCAAAAGGGGGATTGGAAGAAACTGGCGAAGGTTCTGCGGGAACTGCCCAATGACGGTGCAACCCAGTTCGGTGTCGTCGACCTGACGAAATATGACTGCGACGAATTCCTTCTCTCCACGGACGGGGTATACAATTTCGGACAATCCGAGCTCGTTCACGGCAAATCCCCAATCTACACCTTGAATTCCTCACCCGTGGCCGAGCATGCCTATTTACGCTACCTTTCCCAAGCCACCGCAGGCACTTACTTGAACCTCGCCAAATTGACCAAGGACGAAGCCTTGGCCAAACTTTCCTCGGTCCCGTATTCCTTTCTAGGTATCAAACAAAAGGGCGAAAGCGTCACCGAGACCTATCCGCGGACCGCAGTGCCGGTGGATGGTTCTTTCTCTTTGGCCGGCATGCTCAAGGGCAAGGGTACCGAGCTTACCTTGGAATTCGGTTCGGGTGGAAAAGTTCTCCATACCGAAAAGATCACCCTCGACCGCAAGGCTCATGTCTCGGACAGCGGGCTTGCCCGGCGCATCTGGGCTCAGAAGAAAATCGCCGAGCTCGAGCTTCGTCCGAACAAGCATGAGGATGAAATCACCGAATTGGGCAAGGAGCACTCCATCGTCACCCGCAACACTTCGCTCATCGTACTCGACCGCTTGGAGGATTACGTGACCCACCGGATCATTCCCCCCGAAGCCGACCTGCGCCAGCAATACCTCGCCAAGATCGAACAACAGCAAAAAAAAGAGAATGACGGACGCAAGGAACGGATCGCCGGCGTAATCCAAAAATTCGAGCAAAGGGTCGCTTGGTGGAACAAGACTTTTCAGTTCGGATCCGGCAAACCCAAAACGAGTAACTCAGGAGCTATCCAAAGGAGCTCGGACTATCTTCCTCGGGGACGGATTAGACCCGGATCCTCGACTCTGCAGGCGGCACCGCAGGAAACTGCCGAACTTGAAGAGACTCGTATGCGTGAAAACCAAGCTTTGGCCAGTCTTGATGCCGCGAACACCGATGCAAACGCCATAGCGCCATTCGCCTCTGCAAGGGGAGAAATGCAGGTTGAAGGTATTGAGTTGGTGGCCGATGCTCAGGAGCTGATAGCGCCTGAATCCAATTACGGTTCGTTTCGTCTAACCGCAGGCACAATGACTGTAAAGCGACAAGCAGAGAGTTCAGCGCCTGCAGGCGCCATCAAGCTCAAGAAGTGGAATCCCAAGACTCCCTACCTGGCCAAGCTTAAGAAAGCGAAGGAAGGGGAGTGGTATTCCGTCTACTTGTCGGAGCGAAAGGAGAACGAAGGCAGTTCCGCCTTCTTCCTCGACGTGTCCGATTTCTTTGCGGAAAAGAAACAACCCCTTCTCGCCCTGCGCATCCTGTCCAACGTGGCCGAGATGGAACTGGAGAATCCGCAGTTGCTCCGCATCCTCGGCTACCGGCTCATGCAGATCGGGCGGCCCAAGCTTGCCGTGGCCGTATTCGAGGAAGTCCTTAAGATGCGCGAGGAAGAACCCCAGTCTTATCGCGACCTCGCCCTCGCCCTCGCAGCCGACAAGCAACACCAGCGGGCTGTCGACCTGCTCCGCCAAGTCGTGGAAGGCAAATGGAACGGACGCTTCCCTGAGATCGAGCTAACCGCCCTCAACGAGATGAACGCCATCATCACAACATGCGGAAAGGAGCTCGAGGCGGGCAACCTCGACAAGCGCCTGCTCAAGAACCTGCCCGTGGACGTGCGCGTCATCCTGACTTGGGATGCGGACAACACCGACATGGATCTCTGGGTGACCGACCCGAACGGCGAAAAGTGCTTTTACAGTCACCGCAATACCAAAATCGGGGGGCATATGTCACCCGACTATACGGGGGGCTACGGACCCGAGGAATTCCTTCTCAAACGCGCCCAACCCGGCAAATACCTCGTGCACGTCAACTACTACGGCAACCGTCAGCAAGTCATTGCGGGAGCCACCACCGTACAAATGGAAATGACAACTGACTTCGGCAAGCCTATAGCCAAGACCGAGGCCGTCACCTTGCGCTTGCAAGGCTCCAAGGAAGTGATCAAGGTGGGCGAATTCGTAATCCCCGGCAAAAAGAATAAGCAACAAGCAGTCAGCAAGGAGAAGAAGTAACATGAAGAAATTGAATTTGTTTTTGGGTGCCTGCTTTCTAACCCTGATCGTCAGTTCATGCAGTTATTCCTCTTCCAGAGGCTGGAGCTTTTCAGACAGCGATTCAGTTAAAGAAGAAAAGGAGCGTCGCAGGGCAGTGGATCGAAAAACCGACAGAATTCTTGAAGTCGGAAGAACCAAGGACCGGGCGGAGGCTCGCAGGCAAGCCAAGGGAGAAGTTTTCGAGGAGAATTTTTTCCGATCGACCCGTCCATGACGTTTC
>JABHOU010000409.1 GCA_018695085.1 Opitutia bacterium
CAACGGTCTCCCGATCCGCCAGGGCAAGTCAGTTCAATAAACCGTACCCCGCGTTCGACTAAACGACGAGCAGTCATGCAAGAACGAGCAAAAGTCTTCGTACCGTTCCAACTGTGATTAAATCCATAAGCTTCCTTAAGGTATTCGGGTTCGTCCGAAAGGTCCATCAGTTCTGGTACTTCAAGCTGCATGCGATAAGCCAGTTCATGATTCGAGATAGCCGACTCCAAAGCGTCATGGCCGCCCGCTCGTTTCAGGTTCTCCGAATCCAGTTTGCGCATAAAGTTCAATTTTGCACGCTGGTGAGCATCGCTGGGATCACTCATCTTGACATTGGCGACAGGAGGGTTTGAACCCCGGAACACGCTCCCCTGATAGGCGGCGGGGAGATAACCGGCATTAAAGTTATCCAACCCTCCCGGGGGTACTAAACCGCCATTCACCACTACAAAACCGGGTAAGTCCTGGTTCTCGCTGCCCAAGCCATAGCCCGCCCAAGCACCCATGCTTGGACGTCCTTGAAGTCCACTACCGGTATGTAGGAAGTAATTTGCATTTGTATGTTCGGAAAAATTCGAAGTCATCGAGCGAATAACGCAAATGTCATCTGCGCACGATCCGACATGAGGAAACAAATCACTGACGGGAAGCCCGCTCTTGCCGTAATTCTTGAAATTCCAATGACTTTTCAAAACCTTGCCGATGCTGTTGAATTGAGTCGGTTGGACATCCATCAACTTTCTCGGATCTTGGCCGTGGAATTTAGTCAGCATGGGTTTGGGATCAAAGGAATCCACATGAGAAACCCCACCGTCCATGTAGAGAAAAATAACGCTTTTCGCCCGAGCCGGAAAATGCGGTTTTCTAGGCGTAAGAGGATTGAAGGCGGAATGACGATCTTTTCCCGATGAATCGAGCCCCGCAAACGCTTTGTCCTGCAACAAAGCCGAAACTGCAGTTGCACCAAAGCCCATTCCACAGTTTTTCAACATGCTTCGCCGAGTAGTGGGAGTACTTCGGAATCTTCTGCAATGATGTTTCATTTTATTTTAAAAAAATCGACTAGTTCAAAAAGATGAATTCCTTTGTGTTGATAATGGCGTGGGCCAAATCCTTCCATGGCAACTCATGATCCTTGGCAACACCGTGAAGCTTTGCCTGTTCCAAAACAAAAGCATGCGAAACTTCCATCTCAAATTCGCTAGGTGGACGAGAAAAAGCAGATTCATAGAGACTTTGAATACGCTGCTCTGAATGGGTAAACTGCTTTAGCAATTTCTTCCCCCAAAGGGCAGCCTGTCCAATTACAAATGGATCGTTCATGAGAATCAATCCTTGCGAGGGGACATTTGAATTCGTACGACGCCCAACGGCATTAAATGGAGAAGGTGTATCAAAAGCCAACATAAAGGGAGATAGGAAGTTACGACGGACTGAAAGGTATATGCTTCGTCTGCCATTTCCATCCAAAGGTCCCTTTCCCGGTCGTCCCCTACCCTCCATGAAAGCCGTCAAGTAAGTGGGTACTGAGTTTCCGAACATCTTCGGGTCGAGCCTACCCGAAACAAAAAGCAAGGCATCTCGGATGGACTCGGCTTGCAACCGACGCAAATTGGCTCGATGCCACAAGTCGTTCGCCGGATCCTTGGCTTCTCCGGGTCCCTTTGCCTCGCTACTCATTCGGTAAGTTCGACTCATGATGATTTGCTTTATCGTTTCCTTCACAGACCAATTGTTCGCAACAAACCTTCCTGCCAAGTGGTCGAGCAACTCCGGATGAGTGGGTCGTTGGCCCAAAACTCCAAAATCGTCGGTAGATGGAACAATGCCACGACCGAACAAGTGATGCCACAAACGATTAACCAAAACCCGGGAAACAAATGGATTCCGCTTGGGGTCGATGATTTGCCGGGCTAATTCGAGGCGCCCGCTTCCCACTTCAGGGGCGGGTTGATCCAAACCACCCAAAGCTTCGAGAAAACGGCGAGGGACGGAATCTCCTCGAGTTCGATGATTCCCCCGCAAGAAGACGTACTCGTCATCAGATGAGCCATCCAGCATTGCCATGGCGATTCGGGAATCACGTTTTATTCGGGAAACAAGTTGCTTGTGACCGGAAAGGAACTCATCACTTACGTTCTTCGCCTCATCCAACCCCATCAATCCTTTGTTTCGAACTAGCCAGTCAGCAATATAAGCCTGCTCTAAATCCGCCGGTTTGTTGCCGAAAGGATTCCCAAACTTTTCGGCAACGCCCTGAAGTCTATTTGAAACCAAAGTTGCCAATTGTTCTCGGGTGAAAGTTTCACCAAAACCATCCGCTCCCTGCACCAAGGCATTCGGTGGATTTTTTAAGAAATCCAAGACCTCTCCACGAGCCCCTGCATCATTGGATAGATCGATCATCAAAACCTCAAAATCGTTGCCATCGGTAGGAGTAAACTCGACATGCAAACGATGTCCGAGATAGGTTTGCCCTCGCTTGTCCAAATCCTGCGTAACCCACGTCAGTTCACCGGACCGCCCGACGTCGATCGCCATATTACGATGTAATGGGCCTTGAATAAGTCGGTGGGAATCGACCACGGCAACGGCCTTACCCTTGCCTCTAACGAGGTAATGAGCGTCTCCGTTAGTATTTGTAAAGGTCGGGGAGCGAAGCGTAATTCCGGCTCGAGTAAAACCGAGGCTGCCGGCATCCTTGGCCGAGTCCACTATACGGAGGCCACGCCAAACAGGTTCTCGACGGGCCATGCCCCAACGAGCGACACCGATAAGGGC
>JABHOU010000080.1 GCA_018695085.1 Opitutia bacterium
AGCCGTGCTTTTTCCCTTGAATCGATTGCCCGAGAAATTCGCAGTAGTTCTTGTCGGCGAAGGCGGTCACGCAAGAAAGGCAAAGAATCATGCCGGCTATGACCCCTAGGCTTCTGGACATTTGCTGATCCAAGTTGATCCGGTTAATTCGGGACCGAAGGATATCAATCCTCGAATGCTACCTTGACCTCAAGGATTCCAACTGCCGCATCTTCCTTCGGCATCATTTTGATCCGGATGGCATCGCAGGTAAGGGGGGCGGCCGGGTGCACCACGTTGTACTGGTTAGCCCGGTTGTCGTACCTATCGGTGACGTAAAGTTCGAAGGGTTTCCATTCACCCTTGTTGCGCACCTCGAGAGACCATTCTTTTGGAAACTTGACGTCCTGCTGATCCTGCATCCAGTAGACGCCAACGTCCCTTACCTTTCTCGGCTTTGCGAAATGTCCTTCAACCCATTGCTCTTTACCAAGTTGCGGGCGGCTGGTCCACCTTTGCACTTTATTTCCGCTGGACCAACGGGGTTCTTTTCCATCTCCAATGGCACTCACGGTGTCGAGATCGGAAGTATGAGAAGCCTTCAGGGTCTTGAAGATGCTTTTCTTGGGCAGGGCGTGCGGATCGAAGACGGCTAATTCGGGAGTCGTGGGGAACCAGATGATCATCGATCCAGGCTTACGGTTGTTCCATGCGTAGTAGGGGACGAGGGAAAGTTTCCGTTTTTCCGGTTCCCCTGCTTTCTTCAGCGCATTCGCTTGGGAGATTACTTGAATGAAGCTTCCGGCGGGGTGTTTGACTCTGGAAAGCGTGGTTTTTCCGACAGAGAGTTTCTTGTCCAGGAAGAAGCGATGGGTGACTCCACCGTTATCAACCTCCTCGGCGCAAAGAACGAATGGTCCCCGGGTGAAAGCGACGCGGTCGTGGTTATCCTCCACCCGCTCGTCACATTCGTTCAAGCGGGTTGGCATGGGCAACTCGAGTACTACCTTGTCCCCTTTTTTCCATTCTCTGTCCAAAACGGCAAACCCAAGTTCCGTTTTTGGGCTGACGCCCTTTCCGTTTACCGAGATGCCCCACTTTTCGGAAGAAGAGTCTAGATAACTATATAGCTTGCCCGGAACGAATTGCTTGCCCGTCCATGTCGGGATGCGCAGTCGCAGGCTGAAGGAAGCCGGTTTCTCGGGGTTGAGCGATACTTCAACCCGTCCCTCGTTAGGATAATCCGTCTTTTGGGAAATCGCGAGGCTCGTGCCAGCTATGTCAATTTTCGTGGAGGTTTCCGCATACATTGCGAGGTAGAGGTTTTTATCATCGTGGGCGTAGGTCATTCCCTGAACTTGGGGAAGCAGGCGGGCCATGTTGCTCGGGCAACAGGCGGTTCCGAACCAAGGAGCTCTTCCGGCCGTTCCATGGTTGAAAGGGTACTTTCCGTCCGCCTCCAAGGGATTGACGTAGAAGAACCGGTTACCCTCGAGGTTTACCGCGGCGAGAACGTTGTTGAGGAGGGAAACCTCGGCCACGTCGAGGTACTTGGCATCCTTGTGGACCAGAAACATTCTGAAATTAAAGAGAACGTTTCCTACGGCAGCACAGGTCTCGTTAAAGGCGTCGGCGTTTGGGAGAAGGTAGGAAGGTCCGAATCCCTCGATTCCATGAACCGCTCCGAGACCACCAGTGATGTGCATGCGGGTATCCGTTACGTTGCCCCAAATCCTGTGCAGGGCACGGGTGTATGAATTCTTTTTCTTTAGGTGGGCCAAGTCCGCCATTGCCGAATAAAGGTAGGTTGCCCGAACGGCATGCCCAACTGCTTCGCTTTGTTTTTCCAATGGGGCATGTTGCTGGGCATAGGTGGGGGACATCACCCCTTCCCCGTCGGGTATGTAGGTCTTTCCCCGGATCTCTAGAAACTTCTCGGCCATTTCCAAATAGAGCTTCTTGCCGGTTACTTTATATAGCTTGACCAAGGCAAGCTCCATTTCCTGATGCCCGGGAGCCTGCCGGATGGGTTTGCCCCCGTTATACTTGGGGTCGCCAACGAAAAAGACCTGGTTGACATGCTGGGCATTTTTCTCGGCCACCTTGAGCAACTTGTCCTTACCGGTGGCTTGGTAATAAGCGATGGCTGCTTCGTAGAGATGGCCCATGTTGTAAAGCTCGTGGCTGTGCACGACGAAGGTATAAGGTTCGTTGCCCATCATGTTCTTGTCGGAACCCACCTTGGTAGTGTGGGAGGGATAAAGGTAACCGTTCGGTTCCTGGGCGGAAGCGATGACGTCCACGATCCGGTCGAACTGGGCTTCCAGTTCTGGGTCGTCCTGCAACTGGGCAAGGTAAGCCGCCCCCTCCATCACCTTGTAGAGATCTGAATCGATAAACCTGTGCGGGCGGTGACCCTCCACTTTTTTGCCGGCAAGAAAGTCGGCCGCCGCTTGCAAGTGAGCTACTCCTTTTTCGGTCTTTTCGAAGGCGAATGGTACGAGTACCTTGCGCTGGGTGATGAGACGCGGGCGCCAAAACTCGCTCGTCATCTCGACTTCGTGAAACGGGACAGGTTCAATAGCATAACCGGAGGGGGAAAAGATCAACGGCGAGAAGCAAAGAAAAAGTAATAACCTAGTTTTCATGATGATGGAGTGGAGCAGAATTAGAATCTAAATATTAAAAATGATTTTGAGAAAGTTCCCCCCTCTGGAATTTTATCGGAACCGGATGGTGGGGCCAACGGGAATTCGGAAAGCGGAATAGTCGAGATGAAGGTCACCAAAGGAGGGAATTGCCAATGTGCGTTCCATTTCCCCATTCCTGAAAAGTACGCTTCGGACGACACTGACCTTGGGGTTGATGATCGGTGAAAGACCGTCGTAGGCTGCAGGGTCGTGAAAATGATCCCCGTCACCCGCAACAGTGGACATGGTTAGCAGGTACTTGGCTCCCTTTTCAAGGGCAATGGGCCGATCAAGCTTCAGGTATCGAAACTCGCCCTCAAGTTCCCCTGATTTACCTGGCGCTATCTTCATGCGGGTGAGTTCTTCCGGAAAGCCTTCATCAAGCTTCCAGAGAGCAATTGAATGCGGACTCTGGATTGTTCTTGGGTTTTTGCCCATTCGGCTTGGTTGATCGCGTTGATCCTCGGAGGGAATTCCACGTGCGGACCGTACAGGTTTTTCGCGGTCATGGTCGTCCCACATTCCCAGATGGGTGGCCGTGCGGTTTTCCAGAAGCTCGAACTCGAATCCGATGAAACCGGTGAGGTCATTTCTCAAGTTGTGCCAGCCATCATCCAAAATTAAGTTTCCATTATCCTCTGCCTCGAGCTCACGGGCATGTCCCTGATTATGAATTTTCAGTAAATCGTTAGACATTTCCTTTGCCTCCTTCTCTGTTTCCGAATTCGAAAAATCTCCATGCTCATGAGGGTTTTCCTTCAGGTCGTACAAGATCACGGACTTCGCGGATCCTCTTGTTCCTTCCATCGTCCATGGACGGGCAAGCCCTCCCTCGGCAATCAGTTTTTTGGGACCTTTCCTGACAGCGATGGCATCGTTTCCGTAGGGCGGGCCGAGGTGGCAAAAGAAATAGCGGGCCCTTGAATCTTGTTTTTCGGGCACCTCCCAATAAGCAAGCGAATCCAAGCTATCCTGTGCCTCGGAGGGTTTGAGCGGGTCACCCACGAGGTTAGCGAAAGTGGCAAAAAGATCCGTCAGTGAAAATAAGTTGCGGTTAATGCTTCTTTCTTCAAATCGTTCTTTCCAGAAGAGGATGAAGGGTACACGATGTCCGCCTTCCCAGAGCTTGGCCTTTTTTCCCCGCAATCCTCCGCTTTCCTGATTTGGTCCGTTGTTGTCGCCAACGTTGGGTCCATTATCACTGGTGAAAACCACCAAGGTGTTGTCGATCAGTTTATGTCCCGGGTGACGAGGATCGTCCGTCTCGCGAAGGGTCTTGAGCAATGCCCCGAAAGCGATATCGTTTTCCAGAACCATGTCCTCGCGGTCGCCACCCTTGGAGCCATCAGAGTATCTGCTCTGTCCCTTGATTCGAGTGCCTGCGATGGACTCGGGCACAGCGTAGGGCCCAGTTGCGTTTTGCTGTAAATGATTTGCATTAGGGGCATAGTAGAGGAAGAAAGGCGTCTGTGCTTTGCTCTGTCTTTTGACGAAACCTGTGGCCTCGCGTAGGTAATCGGGCCCGAGTTGAGCCAAGTCCCAATCGGGTGCTGCAAGGATTCGTCCTTCCCTGCGCTTCATCCCGATCAGTTTCATTTTCGAACGATCTGAAAACGTCCACCGGTCGTTGCGCAGATAAACTCTGGGCTCGGTATCAAGGGGATCCTCGGTGTTTCCTGGGACTCCGAAGAATTCATCGAAGCCATGGTGAGTGGGCCCGTCCAAAACAGGCTTGGTGAAGTCGACGTCCTGGAAATCGAACTCATCGGCCGGAAACCCGTGCCCGTCGTCGAAATCCATTCCGACGTGGTATTTGCCGATGGCGACAGTGGCGTAGCCGTTTCTTTTGAGCATCTCGGGAAGAGTGGTCAAGCCCCGTTGAATCATAGGGCGATTGGGACCGTGGGGAAGCCAACCTTGCTTTTTAAGATAAGACCGGTGGGAAAGCCTGCCGGTCAGCAGGGAATAACGCGTTGAGCTACACATGGAGGCCGGGGCATGGGCATCCGTAAAGATCATCCCCTGCTTCGCGAACTTCTCGACGTTCGGGGTCTTAAGGGTTTTGGCGATCGGTTCGGTATCGGGCATCAATTTCACCCCTAAGTAAGCACTGGTGTCCCCGATACCCATATCGTCCGCCATAAATAGAATTATGTTCGGCTTGTTGGGTTGAGCCGATACCGAAACCCAACTGATCGTTAGGGCAAGGGATAAATTGAAGGTTGTCATTATAGATTAAGGGGCTGTCCTAGCTAAGACTAATGTTTTTCTTTCAAGTACCACTGTTTAAGCTGTTTGTAGAGGCTTTGATGGTTGCCTCCATTGAAGCGCCATTCACACTCCTTTAGAAACCAGTGAAAACTAACTTTGTTAATGCCGTTGAATTTCCTTAAATGACGCTTCGCCTG
>JABHOU010000582.1 GCA_018695085.1 Opitutia bacterium
CCGCAGGGTAGTCCGACGAATTCATTTTCCGCTCGGCGACATAGGCGGGCTAGGTCGCTTTTGCATAACTCATGCCCGGCGAGTTGAAGGAGGGCGAGGCCACTGGCCAATTCTACGGCGGCACTTGAACTGAGTCCTGCCGCGAGGGGTAGGTCTGTCGTCAAAATCAACTCAAAGCCTGAGGATGGGGCAAGTCCAGCTTCCTTTAAGGCCCAAAGCACGCCGAGCGGATAGTTGGCCCAAAATTCCGAACCTTTGCGTGGAGAAAAATCTCTAAGGGAGGTCTCGACTACGTCGTTCTCGAAGCTCTCGCTGAAGAGTCTAATCGTTGGCTCTTTTCGAGATCTAACAAGTGCGCAAACTATTCCGTTAATTGCGGCGCCAAGCACTTTACCGCCATTGTAGTCGATATGGTTGCCTAAAAATTCGATCCTTCCGGGTGCTTCGGCGCAGCGGAAATCCTGCATGTACTCTCTATATGCTCGAAGGGATAGAGCCTTGTTACCTTCTTCGATCATCTTGCAAAAAAAAACCTGCGGCGAACCGCAGGTTTATTAAAAGATAGGCTGGGGAAATTCTCAGAGAGAACCTTTCAGCTTTGCTCCTGGTTTGAATTTCACTGATTTGGAAGCCTTGATCTTGATTTTTGCACCAGTTTGGGGATTGATGCCGTCACGGGCAGCTCTCTTTACGACCGAAAACGTACCAAATCCAATGATTTGAACATTCTCTTTCTTCACGGCTTTAGTGATGCTGTCTATTACTGCATTGAGGGCAGCATCGGCAGAAGCACGAGAGGCATCCTTGCCAAGGTTTTTTTGTACGGCGTCAATCAGTTGTCCTTTATTCATTTACGATTCCTTTTGTTTTGAAGGTTGGTTGAGATTTTTTAAGCCAGTAGTTTGGGGAGCCCCCATGCCTCTTTTTTTTTTGCGTTTCGTCAACCCCTTTTTGCTCTAGGGCTGATTTTTTCTCGTTTTTTGCTTCTCCGTGACCTCTGAAGTCGCTTGTTCAGAGGGCTTCAGATCACCACGGGAACCACAAGTCACAGTTTCCAGAAGTCCTTGAAGAGCTTCAGCTTTGGTAATGTTTAGTTCGGTCGAAAGCTGTCCAGCTCGCTTGAACAGTTGGGTTGCCATCCGCACAGCCTGTTTTTTTTCGGCTCCGAGGCTCAAAAAGATCTCTGCAATATCGCTAATTTCGTTATTTTCGTTCATTTAATGAAGAGTTGGGGCTCGTTCGAAGGCAAAAAAGACAGGCCCGAAGCTCTTATTTCTGGTAAAAGATTGCGACGAACCAAGACCATGCCCGATCCGGAAATCTCGGACTCATGGCTAAAGTAGCTTTTTAACTCTCCTGCTTTCTTCTCTCCTAGGAAAAGTTCGGCGGGTAAGCGTTCGGGGGATTCTTTTTCTATGGTTGCCGGCAGGAGAACGCGTTGGACTTGCCCCATGGCGTGAATTCTCGCCATAACTTCCTGTCCGAGGTAGCAACCTTTGTCGAAATCAATAGCGCCATCCTCTAATCCGCATTCCTGAGGAAGTTCGGTTGGACCCATTTCGACGGGGATGGCAGGCATGCCTGATGCAACTCTGGCCAGAGCCAGGGAATTGGAGTCCACCATTGCAAGAGCATCTGCCCGAGTGGCTGACTCCACAAATTTACCCAGTGCTTCGACTTGTTCCTCGTCCGCCAGAATATCGATGTTGGGCGGTTTTGTTTTTCGCCCCCAAAATATCAAGCCGAATTCTGTTGCGACAAAGGCATTTTCTCTTGGTGGCGTAAAAGCGTACTGTGAACGAATGGCCTCATAGTTGCCTCCCCAGAGCGAAATGATTTCACATTTTTCCGTTCGATCTTCGAATTCAACGTCGTCGGCTACTACATTTTCTTCCAGAAGTTCTATCAGGGTTGAAGATGGACAATCGTAACTGACGACAAGGAAGTTTTCATCGTCCTTTCTTAGAATGAAGCCATCGGCAAGGATGCGACCCTTACGGTTCAGACGCAGTCCATAGCTCGCTTGATTCTCTCCTTGTCGGTCAAGTTGAGAGCTCCACTGGCTCTGCAAATAGGTAAGGGAATCCTCTCCTGAGGCAAGGATGACAGCGGCTGGGTGGTGGTGGTGAGCGAACATAAAACACCTTTATTACCACAATTTTAAAAGTTTGTCTTGTTCATACGAGCTTGGCTTCTATGGTTCGCCTCCGTGCAACAAGTAACAGACTTACGAATTATCTCATCGGACCCACTGCCGGGTCCGGCAGAACTCTGCGAGGAAATCTCTCGCAGTTCACGGCAACGAGGCTTTGTCGCGGAGACCCGCGAAAAGCTCCATCGTATTCTTCACGGTAAGGACAAGCGGCTGCTTTGCGTGGTGGGACCCTGCTCCATTCACGACTTGGATGCTTGTCGCGAATATGCCGAGCGATTTCGTGGATTGGCTGGCGAATTGGATGATAGGCTTCTGCTCGTGCTTCGCGTCTATTTCGAAAAGCCTCGCACGACCTTGGGATGGAAGGGATTGATCATGGATCCCAAGCTCAACGGTACCTGCGACATTCCGGAAGGACTCCGAATCGCTCGAAGATTTCTTGGCGAGGTGCTCGACTTGGGGGTGCCCACCGCCACCGAGTTGCTTGATCCCATCACGCCGCAATACATTGCCGACTCCCTTTGCTGGTCGGCTATCGGCGCCCGCACCTCCGAATCCCAAACCCATCGCCAGATGGCTTCCGGGCTTTCCATGCCGGTCGGGTTCAAGAATTCAACGAGTGGTGACGTAAAGGCGGCCGTCAACGGGATTTTGGCGGCAACTCAGAGCCAGACCTTTCTTGGCATAACCGAGGATGGTCGAGCTTCCGCCGTCACCACCGGAGGTAATCCCGACTGCCAACTTATTCTTAGGGGTGGTTCTTCCGGTCCTAACTATGCCGCGGAGCATGTAGCGGTTGCCGAAGAGGCTCTCAACGCCGCCAAGGTGCCTGCCTCGCTCATGATCGATTGCAGTCACGCCAATAGCGAAAAGGATCCGCAACGTCAGCCAGTCGTGATGGAGGAGGTATTGAGTCAGGTGTCCAACGGTTCGGATATCATCCATTCCGTAATGATCGAGAGTCACTTGAATGCCGGTAGCCAATCCTTCCCCCGTCCTCTGGATGATCTCGAATATGGTGTTTCGATTACCGATGGTTGTATCGATTGGAGTACGACGGAGGCTCTTCTTCGGCGGACCGCCGAGGTGATCGACAAGGCAAGATTCTCCTGATTTCTCTCTCAACAATCCTTCAATTAATCAAACTGAACCCAAAATGAACGCCCAACAACCCATACGTGTAGCCGTAACAGGCGCAGCCGGACAAATCGGTTACTCTCTTCTCTTTCGGATCGCTTCCGGAGAACTTTTCGGACCGGATCAACCCGTCTCTCTCAACTTGCTTGAGATCGAGCCTGCCATGAAGGCGCTTGAGGGCGTTGTCATGGAGCTCGATGATTGCGCCTTTCCGCTTCTTCGCGATGTTCGTCCCACCTGCGACCTCGACCAAGGTTTCGGCGACGCCAACTGGGCCCTTCTCGTGGGTAGCGTGCCACGCAAGGCAGGTATGGAGCGGGGTGATTTGTTAGGCATCAACGGCAAGATCTTCACCGGACAGGGTCAGGCAATTCAGCGTTCGGCTGCTTCCGATGTTCGCGTCCTTGTGGTTGGAAACCCCTGTAACACCAACTGTCTTATTGCGATGAACAATGCTCCCGACGTACCGAAGGATCGTTGGTTTGCCATGACGAGACTCGATGAGAATCGGGCCGCCGCTCAGCTCGCCGCCAAGGCAGGTAGCCATGTTTCCGAGGTGAGCAACATTACCATTTGGGGCAATCATTCCGCCACTCAGTATCCCGACTATCACAACGCCCAAATCGGAGGAAGGGCTGCTGCGGAGGTGATCGACGACGAGGACTGGTGTCGCGAAACTTTCATCCCCACCGTCCAGCAACGCGGAGCTGCCATCATTCAAGCCCGTGGTTCTTCTTCCGCCGCTTCCGCCGCCAATGCCGCCATCGACACAGTGAGCTCCCTCGTGAACCCTACGCCCGAAGGCGACTGGAATAGCGTATGTGTGGCTTCTGACGGTTCCTACGGTAGCGAAGAAGGTCTGATCACTTCCTTCCCTGTCCGTTCCGACGGTACGAACTGGTCCATTGCTCAAGGGGTCCCGATCAACGATTTTGCTCGCGAGAAGATAGATGCTTCCGTTGCCGAACTGTCCGAGGAACGGACAATGGTACGAGATCTCTTGCCGAGCTGAACCGCTATTCGAAACGACGTTCGTAAATCCTGACGTCGTGATATTGCTCGAGTTTGTATCCGGCTTCGTTCAGCACTCCTGCCTCGTGAAAACCTAATTTTTCGTGTAGCTTGGCGGATCCCGGATTAGGGATCACTACGAGAGCATACGCTCGATGAACGAGCTCCGTCTTTTCCAACGCCGATAGCAAGACTCTATAAAGGGTCTCTCCTATGCCTTGGCCCAATTGCGCCTCTCTTACGTAGACGCTAGTCATGACGGAAGGTTGGTAGGCGGGTCTCTCGTGAAAGCGAACGCTCGATGCGTAGCCTGCTACCGTACCGTCGACTTCGGCTACGATCAGTTGGTGTCGTCCAGAGGGATCAAATTGCTTGAACCACTCCCGCCGGTTCTCAAGCGACACCTCCTCCACGTCGAAGGTCACAGCTGTTTCGACGATGTAATGGTTTATAATGTCCCTTATTGCGGGAAGATCGGCTTCAACGCCGTTTCGAATCGATAGGTTCATGTTGACTCCTCCCTCTAGTTCACCACGTTTC
>JABHOU010000173.1 GCA_018695085.1 Opitutia bacterium
GACGACATTTGAGCCGGCGAATCCTTGACTCCGTTCCATGAGCGAAGCTGAAACGGTTTCACGATCTCTTCGTCAGCCGATCGTTCTCACCTCCATTTTGGCGGCAGGTTGGTGTTATCTTTGGTTTGATTGGTTGTCTCTCTATCAAATCCCAGTCGATATACAACGAGTCGGGTTTGCTTCGACTGTTTTGCCCGTAGGCTGGTGGCTTCAACGAGCGGGGAAAGAACGTCCCCTAGTTCGGTACGCCATTTACAGCTTTTGTATTTTCCCTATCTGGCATTTGTTTACTTTCGCCTTCTACGAAATGGGGTGGATGACCCTTAAGGCAATGGCTGCGAGGGCTGGGCTCTGTATCACCTTTGTCACTGGTTTGGGTTGGACGACTTTCTGGGTGGAGCGGAAGTCTCGGGTGCTGCAGGTCGCCCGCTTGGAGATTTCCGGAGCATTGGCCAAGGTGGGGCCTCTCCAGTCCATGCACACATCAGTTGCAGGTGTGGAAATAGGTTCTCGCATTTGGAATCCGTTCGACATGGATGCATGGTTCTATGGCCGCCAAAGGCAAAAGCTCCGTCAGTCACTCTCCGTCCTCTTTGGTTACCTTATCGTTTTTATCCTGATTGTGTTGCTCTTGTTGCAGGCGTCAGGTTGCCAAGAGCTATACGAAATGCCTGCCGGAGGAGGGGAGCAAAAGCAGCTTCAGCAGGTGGTCAAGGTGCAAAAGGTGATCAAGAAGAAGTTCATTATCAACCCTCTCAGTTCGGTGATATTCAACCCTCCGCCACTTGAGGAAATAAAGCTCCAACTTTTGGAGATAACCAAGCATGCGTATCAAGTAGGTTACGGAAAAGGGGCGGGAGCCGGTTTTTCCGGTGGGACGAACAGGGGAAAGGTTCGCTTCATCAGAATCGAATATTCAGGCGGCGACTGGGACCAGGGAATCGACGCCGATCTCAACATGCTCATTCAATACAACTTGCGGACGCAACACAAGATTGCTGAACGTCCTGAAACTCGAAAGGTTGCCCAGCTAAAGAACTTTCCGGTCGGTAAAAGCCCTCCCGTGGTTTACATGACGGGGCAGAAAAACATCAGCTTAGGCAAAAGTGAAACTGACGTGCTTCGAGGATTTCTGATTGAAAAGCATGGCATGTTGTTTGCCGACAACGGTGGCAGCGCCCACTGGGGAAACCAGTTCAAAGCCCTGATGGGAAGAGTTCTTCCGAACATTTCTTACATCAGAGTTCCGCTCGACCATCCCATCCATCGCGTGCCGTACCCCATTCCCTTTTTGCCTTACGTTGCGCCACATGGCGGAACGGATGCATTGGCTTGGGTGGTGGACGGGCGAATTGCCGCTTATTATCACCCCGGCGATATTGGAGACGCATGGGCGGACGACCATGCAGGGGTACCTACGCCAATCTGGGAAGCTTGCTATCAACTAGGAACAAACGTTATCTTCTATGCTCACGCGGAGTACAACAAATGGCTGGATTCACGAAAAAAATCGGATTGATTCTCACTACTGCTGTCTTGTTCGGCAGCTTGGTCTTAAAGCAAGTATCTGCTGCACGCCTTGGTTATCTTGAGCAAATGCCCCTGGAAGCATTCGCCAAGCTCCGTGAAATAGAACGCTACCAGCTGAAGATTGCCGAGAAATTCTATCTCTCAGGTGATTACAAGGCCGCGGCTTCCGAATATGAAAAATTTCTGACACTTTATGAACGTAGCGCAGGCGGGCCTTACTCCTTGCTCATGTGGTCTCACTGTCAGATTAAACTACGATTGGTAAATACCGCTGTTCGAGAGGGTTTTAAATCAGTAATCGATTACTGGCCCGAAAGCAACGAAGCCATTCTATCTGCCTTCATGATCGGGAATTGCCATCTCCTTCAAGGTGAACCGAAGAAGGCCGAGAAGGTATTCGAGTCTGTGGTGATTGACTATCCCAAGCATTATTTGTCAACTCTTGCTCAAGTTGAGCTACTAGGTATAGCCGCCACCCGCAAGGACGAGGAACGACAAGTGGAACTTTGGACTGCGATCACATTCAAGACTGCCAAGACCAAGGCAACCGCGACCCATCGTTCAATGGCTTCTCGAAGTCTGGCCATGTATCATTTCCGAGAAGGTGAATTCCCAAAGGGCGTTGAAGCTCTAAAGACTTACTTCGAGAAGGATAATGCGGGATTCGTTCGTTACACTCACGAGATCGGAGCCAGTGCCGCCGGACAACTTTTCCGAACGGATGCGACCAAGGAAAGGGCGACGAAGTTAGCCGGGCAAGTCATCTCATTCCTCGAGGAACGACTTCCTTCCGATGTATCTAGAGACAAGTCCAAGGCGCAGGCGCGTGATGTTCTTGGTCGAATCGCAAGCATTCACAAGACTCTCGATAGAGACAAGGAGGTCATCGCTGCCTACGAAAGAATGGGCAAGATTCTCGGTATGGACGATGGTGTCCTCGGAGATATTGCCGCTTGGCACAAATCGAAGAAGCGTATGGATCAAGCCCGTTCCGTCTATGGGCGTTATGCCGACAAGGTGAATGGTCGTCGAGCCGTCGCAGGTTCTTTTCGCGAGGAAAAAAAGTACGAGGATGCTGTTCGCCATTACTTGGCGCTTGTCGGTCTCGACAAGGAAAGGGAAGCGACTTGGCAGCAAGACGTCGTTTCCACATGGAGAGAGGCGAGCCAGTGGGACAAGGCGATTGCCACTTACCGAACTCTTCTTACCGTAGACCCCGATCGTCATTCCGACTGGAACTGGGGCATTGCCGAGTGCTACGAAAAAAAGGGTCAGTGGCCTCAAGCTATTCAGTCCTACCGGCAAACCGACAATTATCCCGAAGGTTATTTTCGTATGGCCGAATGCAATCGCCACCTCAAAAAATGGACCGAGGGGCTTGTTCTACTTAATCAGGCAAAATCTCACGAAAACGTAGCGGATCGGGCCCAGCACCGTATCGCCCAATTCTACGAACTCGCGGGAAAAAAAGAAAATGCCATCAAATCCTTTCAGATCACTTGCAAGAAGTACCCAAAGAGCAGATACGCCAGTATTTCTCACGCTCACTTGCAGACCAAGTACGGTATAAGTGTCACACTTGGCGGCTCCACCGACAAATAAGTAAAACGTCTTGGTTACTCGTTCGTTTCTTTTTGGTTGAGATTACTTACTCATACCTTTGCAAAAATCTTGTGTTAAGGTTTGCGGTCTGGTGATCGCCGTTCCAACGACAACGCAGAAGGCTCCTCTGTTTATGGCTTCGGTGGCTTGATCGGGCGTGGAAATGCGACCCTCGGCGACCACCGGAGCGGAGTCTTCCAAGTGTTGCGACAGTCGCTCTACCAAATCCAAGTCGGGACCTTTTGGTGTTTCTGTGGAATCTCCGACGTAACCCGAAAGCGTGGTGCTTACCAAGTCGAATCCCAACTCGGCGGCGCGAACTCCTTCCTCGAAATTACTTACGTCGGCCATGAGTAGGGAGGTGCAATGAGCCTTCGCTTCTTGGACGACCATTTCTAGAGTTTCTCCATCGGGCCTCGGGCGCGAGGTGGCATCGAGAGCCACGACTTCCGCGTCCGTATCTGCTACTGCGAGAATGTCTTGCAGTCGAGGAGTAATAAAGACCTCGGAGTCGGGGAAGATTCGCTTCCATATGCCGATGATTGGGACTTTCGTTCGCTCTCGGATGGCTCGAACGTTCTCCGGACCGTCGGCTCTTATGCCGACGGCTCCACCCGCTACTACTGCTTCGGCAATAGCTGCGAGTATGTCCGGATTTTCTAGGGAAGGGGAGGGAGTCGCCTGACAGGATACGATCAATCCTCCCCTGAGCTGAGCGAGTACCTCGTGCTTCCCCATCCTTGCAGGCACTAGCATCTTATGTGTTCTATGAGAGGACGTCTCGGACGATTTTGCCGTGAACGTCGGTTAGGCGATAGTGGCGCCCTTGGTGCTTGAAGGTGAGACGCTCATGGTCGATCCCAAGGAGGTGGAGAATGGTGGCTTGCAGGTCGTGGACGTGGACGGGGTTTTCAATGACGTTTACTCCGTAGTCGTCGGTTTGCCCGTAACTGAAACCTGCTTTTACACCACCCCCGGCGAGCCAGTAGGTAAAGCAATTGGGGTGATGATCTCTGCCGTAGTTGGTGCGAGTCAATTTGCCTTGGCAGTATACGGTTCGCCCGAATTCGCCACCCCAGACAATAAGCGTGTCTTCCAGCATGCCGCGTTGCTTCAAGTCGGACAGTAGGGCGGCGGTAGGTTGGTCGGTGTCCTTGCATTGGCGTCTCACGTTCCCGGGAGCTCCTCCGTGCGCATCCCATCCACGATGAAAGAGTTGGATGAAGCGCACGCCCCGTTCGGCCAAGCGTCGAGCGAGGAGACAGTTATAGGCATACCGTCCGACCTTGTTTACCTCGGGACCGTATGAATCGAGTATGTGCTTGGGTTCGACTGAGTAGTCGATGAGCTCGGGTACGCTCGTTTGCATGCGATAGGCGAGTTCGTACTGTGCGATACGAGTCTTAATGGTGGGGTCTTTGTACAGAGAAGCTTGGGTCTGGTTGAGCTTTCCGATTGTGTCCAGCATACGACGTCTTTGCGTCCGGCTAAGACCAGAGGGATCGTAAAGGTCCAGGATGGGATCGCCTTGTCCGCGGAACTTCACGCCTTGGAAGCGTCCCGGGAGAAAACCGGAACCCCAGAGGCGGTCGTACAGAGGTTGTCCCGTCTTGCCGGTACCGTTGGATGTGAGCGCTACGTAGGCGGGAAGGTCGGAGTTGTCGGAACCGAGCCCGTAACTTACCCACGAGCCAATGCTCGGGCGGCCGGGAATTACGGATCCCGTTTGGAAGCAGGTGGCGGCAGGATCATGGTTGATGGCTTCGCCGTGCATGGACTTGATTACGCAAATGTCGTCGACCACCTTGGCGAGATGGGGCAAGGTTTCGCCGAACTCGATACCACTGTTGCCATGGCGGGCGAAGCGAATGGAGGTCGGAGCGACAGGGAAACTGGCCTGTCCCGAGGTCATCGTAGTCTTGCGTTCGTCGGGATAGATGGACTTCGGGACTTCCTGGCCGAAACGTTCTTTTAGAAGAGGTTTATTGTCGAAGAGGTCGTGTTGGGAAGGACCTCCGGACTGGAACAGGTAAATGACACGCTTCACCTTTGGCTGATGATGGGGAAGGTCGGCGAACCCACCGATGGAGTTTCGCGTTCGGGATTTTGTCTCGTCGGCCCGAAGCAGGTCGGCAAGGGCGATGGAACCTAGACCGAGCGTCGTCTTTTCCAAAAAGGCTCTGCGTGTTTGGGCGGCTTCAAGCTCTTGCAAGGGATTCATGTCTTCAGTTCAGCGTGATTGCTTCATCGAGGTTCATAATGGTGGAGGCGACGAGGGCGTAAGCGGCGATCTGCTCGGCGGATAGTTGAAGGTCATTCGGGCGTTGTCCCACCTTTAGGAAATTCTTGGCAGACTCCGGGTTGAGGGAGAAAGATTCGAGGTGGACATTGAGATCGGCAAGGAGGAGGTTTAGCTCTTCCTTCACCGGTCGCCGTCCAGTGATTGAGCGAAAGCCATAAGTGATGCGTTCGCGAGGTGATTGTTTACCTTTTAGCTTTAGCATGCGTTCGGCGAGATGACGGGCAGATTCCACGAAGGTTACGTTGTTGAGAAGAGTAAGGGCTTGAAGGGGGGTGATGGTTTGATCTTTGCGGACAATGCAGATCTCGCGGTCGGCGGCATTGAAAGTCATCATAGTTGGCGGAGGAATGGTTCGACGCCAGTAGGTGTAGAGACTGCGTCGGTAAAGCTTGTCTCCTTTATCCTGCTTATAGGCGTTGTTTGAAATGGATTTCCAGATTCGGGGCGGCATGTAGGGGCGAACGGAAGGACCGCCGATCGTTCGGACGAGTAGGCCTGAGTTTGCCAAGGCGGCATCACGTATGGCGTAGGGAGGCAATCGACGACGGGGACCCCGGGACAGCAAACGGTTTTCTGAGTCACGGGCGGAGTGTCCCGTGGAGACTTGTCTGTAAGTGGCGGATGTGACGAGCAATTTGTGAAAGCCCTTGATGTTCCAATCGCGGCGTATGAATTCGGTGGCGAGCCAGTCGAGGAGCTTCGGGTGGCTTGGGTGCTCGCCTTGTATTCCAAAGTTTTCTGAGGTTTTGACTAATCCGACCCCGAACAGTCTTTGCCAGTATCGGTTAACGGTTACCCGTGCAGTAAGTGGATGTTCGGGTGCAATTAACCATTGTGCCAGACCTATGCGGTTTGCGGGCCATTGCTTTTTCCAACCGCCTATGATTTCGGGGACTGAGGGGGAGAGGGTTTCCGATTTGTCGGGATGGTCATACTGACCGCGCTCGAGAATGTAGGTGGATCTCGGTTTCGGTAGTTCGTGCATGACCATGACGGTATTGGCAGAACCCGGTTGTGGGCGTGGAACTGAAGTTTGCACAACCTTGATTTTCATCTTTGCGGGAACTACGAACTTGTTCTCTTCCGGCTTCAGGTCGGGCCAGCTTTTGGGCACGGGAATGAAGGGAGGGCTGTTTCCGTTGTTCGGGCCAAGACCAGCTTCGTCGATTCCGTTGAAGAAGGCGAAAAGTGAGTAGAAATCGCGCTGGGTGACGGGATCATATTTGTGGTCGTGACAACGAGAACAGTTGAGGGTGAGACCCAAAAAAGTTGTGCCGAGAGTTTCGACTCGATCAGCTAC
>JABHOU010000405.1 GCA_018695085.1 Opitutia bacterium
CTCGGTGGTCCATAGCTTCATTCCCCGCAAGGGTTTCGGGCTACCGAAGGATCGCCCCGACCTCGGTCCGTAGCGAAGGAGGGTCTCCGGTCCGTTGTCGGAGGTAAAGACAACCAGCGTGTTTTCATCGAGCTTCATGGCCTTGAGGGCCTTTATCAATTTGCCCACCGCGGCATCAATATTGGTTACGTTGGCAAAATACTGAGCCTGATTGTGGTTCTTGGCCACTCCGTCGTATTGGTTGACCATCTCCTTGGGCGAAGCCACCGGCTCGTGCGGTTCGTGAAAGGCAACGTACATAAAGAAAGGCTGCTCGGCATCCTTGGCCTGTTGTTTCTTCAACCAACCCAAGGCCTCGTCCATCACAAGCTGACAACTGTACCCCTTCAAAGGCCCGACCGCCTTACCGTTGCGCACGAAATTTTTTGGATTCTCATGAGACGGACTTGCATTGTTCTGGGTACCGAACCAATGGTCGAACCCGGCCGCATCGGGTTGAGGTTGTTTGGGGGAATTGAACTTCCCGTTGCAATGCCACTTGCCCGACATGCAGGTTGCATATCCGGCCTTTTTCAAGAGCCGGGGAATGGTCACCTCGGAGGCCCGCATATGTACCCCGCGTCCGCCTGGTATCCAATCATACACCCCCGCCCGGTTCGGGCTGCGTCCGGTCAACAGGCCGACGCGAGAAGGTGAGCAAACCGGAGCAGTGGAATAAAAGTCGGTGAAACGGATGCCCCCCTTGGCCATGCGGTCCAAGTGAGGTGTCTTGATCTTCGGATGCCCGTAGCAGGCCAGATCCCCGTAGCCCAGATCGTCGCACAGAATGACCACGACGTTGGGCCTTTTCCCCTGCTTGGCATGAACCTGTAGGCAGGCAAGAATAACAACGAGAGATCGAACGAGAATCTTCATTCCGACATACAAACCAAGAGCAAAGGAAACGTCGCTATGAAATTTGCCGAAAAGACATTTTCCTTGATTAACTTGCTAAATTTTCAATGTATCATTCCTTTTCTTAACACCCCGTAATAATCACCTAACCTCCTTTCTTTTATCATGGCCATACGAAACAAATCAAAAGTCGAAATCGGCGTCGTCCCCACTCACCTCATGTTCGTCGGCACCCTCGCCCCGGATGAATCGGGCAAGCTTCCCCGCACCCGCTCGGGCGACCTCAAGGTCGTATCAGGCATGCGCCTGCTTTGCCGGACTTCTCCAGTCAAACTCAACAATGTCCAGATTACCTTGTTCCCGGGAACCGATTCCAAGGATTTGGACGATATGTTCAAAGGGTTTCGTACCCTCAAGCTCAATGTTCATCTCATCATGATGGTCGGCGGTGCCAACCCGCTCAACCCGAAGGACGAGGACGCCGTCGTGGACATGCTCAATTCCGGGCTCGAGGTGGCCAAGAAATACAAGGTGAAGCACGTCTCCTCCACTTCCTTCGAGGAATGGCTGGCCGGCAAGAAGCTAAAGGGCAAGGCCTTTGACAATGCAGTCAAGCAAGTGATCAAGGTCCATGCCCGCTGCTTCAAGGAAAGTGGACTTGCCAAAAGCTCGATCGAGGCCTGGCACATGGAATTTCTGCGAGGAGTCGAATTTCAGAACTTCACCAACGCGGCCAAGGCGGCCACCGTGGTCAAGGGAATCAACAAGAAGATCAAAAAGAAATTCTTCAAGGTAATGATCGACGCCGCTCATTGCGGGGATTCCGATCTTTCGATGGAAGAGAATGAAAAAGTCATCAAGGATTTGGCGAAAAACGATGCCCTCGGCATTTTTCATGCCTCCGCAAAAACCACTCGCGGGTGCCTCTCTACCGACGATGGTTGGATCGGAGCCCTGCTCGCCGCCTATGCCCCGACTGGTAAGCTCAAGCACGTCTTCGTCGAACTGTTCCATCATCAGGACCCGGCTCTTGCCCCGTTGCGCAAGGCAGTCAAGGGACACGGGGTCAACACCACCGACGGGCGGACCTACAACAAGGCGGTTACCGACGGAGTGATCGACGTGGCTCACCGCCTCAACAACTTAGCAGCCCGCAAACTGATCAAGTAGCAAACACACTTACCCCAAGCACCCATGACGGACAAAGCGTCCGCAAAACGGAAACCGGCTAGGTCTACCAAAGGCACTCTTTCCGCCACCCTGCTTGCCCGGTTTCGCTCATCCTTCGAGATGAACGAGGCCGATCGGGCTCGCTTCAATGCGATCGCCCATTGCGACCTCAACGAACTCGCGCTAAGCCACGAACTAAAGGCCAAAGACGACGGGCATTTTAGCCACCGGGTCGCGACAAAGGGAATCACCCACCAAAAGGCGGCCGGGCTTTGCTGGCTTTACGCCTCGCTCAACCTTCTTAGGCCCCGGGTCATACAGAAGCTCGGCTTGGAAAACTTCGAGTTCTCCACCGCTTACCTGCAATTTTGGGATCTATTGGAAAAAGGGAACCGTTATCTCGAGGGCATAATCAAGTTGCGGGACGCCGACCCTCTCGACCGCTCCTGGAAACTCCTCAACCTATGGATTGCCGGAGACGGGGGATGGTGGGCATACGCCAAGACCCTGATCCAAAAATACGGGTTGGTCCCCGCCTCCGTCATGCCCGAGACGAAGAACAACAAGGACACCCGGATAATGAGCAAGGTACTGGCCGAACTCCTGCGCTCCAAGGCCGCTGAAATCCTGAGGGAGAGCGACAAGGGTTCCAAGGAGACGGCCTTGCGCGAAATCAAGGAAGACGCCATGGAGGACGTCTTCCGGTTTCTCAGCTTGAATTTGGGGGTTCCGCCCACTGGATTCGAGTGGCGTTACGAGAAACAAAAAAATGCAAAGGGAAGCGGCAAGCAGAGCGTGAAACAAGATCGGCTCACTGCTTTAAAAAAATACACCCCGCAAAGTTTTTTCAAGCAAACCCTCGGACTCGAGCTCTCCGACTACCACTGTTTGTTCCATACCCCGGACAGGCCCTTTGGCAAGCATTACGTCTTTGACGAGCAATACTGTACGGTTGGAACTGACGAGATGAACTTCGTGAACCTGGAGATCGGCGAGATCAAGAAGATTTGCCTCAAGGCAATTCTCGCCAATGAACCGGTCCCTTTCGGGGTCGACATGGGGATCGATCAATCCAACAAGCACGGCTTGATGGAACACAAGCTCTTTGACTACGAGTCCTTGTTCGGAATTCCCATGGAATTGTCCAAGGGTGAACGCAAGCGCCTGTGCGCCCAACGGGCCGGGCACATGATGGCCATCATCGGGACCGACCTCAAGAAGGGCGTTCCTCAAAAATGGCTCATCGAGAACAGCTGGGGGGACGAAGAGGGTCAAAAGGGGCTCTGGACCCTCTTCGACTCATGGTTCGACGAGCATGTCGACCACGTCATCGTGCATAAGAAAAACATTCCCGCCAAAACGCTTAAGATCTTCACGGAAAAACCGACTCGGCTCCCAATTTGGTACTGGGACTAATTAAATGTTTCTCAATCTATGAGAATGAACTTCAAAACTTCGTAGTAAGTGGTTCTTCAAAAATCTAGGCAAAGTCCCAAGCGGAAACGTTCTCTTCAAGATGAAGAGTAGAAGTCGTTCCCGGAATGACGATTATATTTGAGGAATGCCCGAGTAACCAAGCCAAGGATTCTCTAGCGGGAAGATTGGCTCCTGGCTCCATCGGTTGTGCTCCAAGAGGTCCCCAAGGGAGATAGGCTATCCCCTTTTCATTCGTGTAATCGACCATGGCACCATCATCACGTTCAGCTTGATTGTAACGATTTTGAACGGTTGCGATCGAAGCAACGGTCAATGCCTTGTCGAGCTCATCCCGGTTGACGTTGGACAAGCCGATAAAACGAATCTTCCCTTCGCAACGGGCCACATCCAGAGCACCTATTGACTCTTCTAAGGGTACCTGAGGATCGACCCGATGGAGTTGAAAGAGATCGATGCAATCGGTCTTTAAGTTTCTCAAAGCAGTCTCAACTTGCCTAAGCAAAGTTTTCGGAGAACCGTCCACTACGATCTGCCCTGGAGCAGGCTTGTCGACCCCTCCCTTGGTCGCGACAAAGAGTCCTTCCGGATAAGGATGAAGAGCATCGGCAATTAGCTTATCCGCCCATTCGGGACCATAAGCATACGCTGAATCGAAAAATCGAATCCCCAGCTCGACTGCCCTCCACAAAAGCGCCTTGCCTTCTTCCCATTCAGCATATGGTCCGAAGTTACCCGGTTGACCAGTCAGTCGCATGGCTCCGAAACCCATGCGACTAACGATAAATTCTCCTCCAATAGAAAAGGTCCGTGATTGCTTGGCTTCATCACTCATCAAAACAAATTTTTTAAAAAATGAATTATCAAAATCTACATCTTTAAAAGGAAAAATTAATCTTGCGATTACTTTCTTCTTTGCGAGTTTTACAGGAGCGAAATAAAGTAAAGCGCAATGAAGCAAATACAAATGATGCTACTGGCCATGAGCCTGCAAGTATCGTTAACTGGAGCGGACAAAACCGACCTGTCGCCAGATCACTATTTCGTGAATGAGGTTTGGGCTAAGGTCGGCGAACTTTCCTGCCAGAAATGTCATAATGCCTCTGGTGAGGCAGAGGATAGCCGATTTATTTTACAAGAAACGATCCTGGTAGAAGGAACGGAACTGCAAGCTGCCAACGAGGCAAACTTAAAGGCCTTCGCCAAAATGGCACGGATGCGCAAAGAAGGACAGTTGCCGAGACTGCTCTTGAAGCCCATCGGGGAAATGGATCATGAAGGTGAACAAGTGTTGAAACCGGACTCCACCGGCTATGCCATCCTGAAAGCTTTCGTCCAGCGCATGGAAGGGAAATCCGCACCAGCAGCCACCACCGAAAAAAAATACAAGCCGCGTTCTTTCTTCGAGGGAGTAACCATGATCGGCGACGAAAGCTTGCTGCGACGCCTCACTTTGTCCCTGACAGGTCGCCTCCCCACTTCAAAGGAAAAACAAGCTGTTCAGCAAAAGAGCCAGGTTGGACTGGATGCGACGCTCGACAAACTAATGACCGAGGATGCCTTTTTCGATCGCCTCAAGGAAGGGTTCAACGACATTTTCCTGACCAATGGTTACGATGGGAACGGGGAGCTAATCCTGTCCTACAATCATTTCGAAAAGAGTCGCCTATGGTATCACAAGTACGACCTCAGTCACATCAAGGACGAAAAAGAAAGGAAAGAAGCCCTCTATGCCATGAGTCGCGAATACCGCAAGGCCATCCGTGAGGAACCCCTTGAGTTAATTGCTCACGTGGTTCGTAACAACCGACCGTTTACCGAGATCATGACCGCCGACTACATGATGGTTTCACCATACTCAGCCAGAGGCTATGGAATTTTCGATCAAGTGAAGAAGAGGTTCAAGGATGCCGACAATCCTTTTGAGTACGTACCGGCACAACTTCCGGCCTTGCGGGCAAGAAACGACAATCCCGTCAACGCTCCGTTGGTACAGGAATCAAAAACCGGTTTTTATCCCCATGCGGGTCTTTTGAGCACCTTTCAATACCTTCGCCGCTACCCGACCACGGCAACGAACCGCAACCGCCTGAGGGCTCGAATGTACTACCAGCACTTCCTTGGAATAGACGTAATGGAATTGGCCGATCAAGTCTCCGATGCCGCCGCCATCGACGTGAAATACGAAACTCCGTGGATGGAAGCCGCGGATTGCGTGGTCTGTCACCGCAGCATCGACCCGGTCGCCGGCCTCTTTCAGGATTTCTATAACGAGGAAGGACATTTCGGACCTCGCCCGGAAGGCTGGTTCGAAGATATGTTCGGGCCAGGATTGGAGGGAGAGAATTTACCACAGGAAGACAAATGGCGTTCCCTGCAGTGGTTGGCCCAAAAGACCGCCAAAGATCCCCGCTTCGCCGTCGCCATAACGGAACACGTCTGGTATCTGCTTAGTGGCCGTAAAGCCTTGCGACCACCCAAAGACGTCGATGACCCGCTTTTCACTCCCCGACGACGCGCCTACAAGATGCAAAGGAGTGAAATCGCCGAAGTGGCCAAGCGCTTCGCCCAGGCGGATTTCAACCTGAAAGTGATATTCAAGGAGCTCGCAAAGTCGCCTTTCTACAGGGCAGACGGACTCAAGGCAGTGGTTGAGCATCCACACCGCAAGGCGGAACTTCACGACCTGGGCGTCACTCGACTGCTCGCTCCGGAGCAATTGGAGCGGAAGATTGAGGCCCTGTTCGGCGAGCGTTGGGGGAAGGTGGAAAAGGAAATGAAGATTCTTTACGGTGGCATCAATTCGCAATCAGTCACTGAACGCCTATCCGAACCCAGCGGAGCCATGGGCGCCATCCAGCGCATCATGGCAAACGACGTCTCCTGCATCCACGTCACCCCCGATTTTGTCCGCGAACCCACAAAGAGACGCCTATTCCCGAAAGTTGAAAAGGACGTCGTCCCCGGTTCGAGCCCTGCCAATGACCTCAAGATTCGAAAAGCCATTGTTCATCTGCAGGGTCACCTGCTCGATCGGCGCGAACCCATCGATCACCCGGAAATCGAGCGGACTTTCAAGCTGTTTTCCGCGGTGGTGGCGGAGGCAGCCAAACGCAAAGGCATAGACAAGAGGGAAACTTATCATTGCGGCAGAATCGACGGCAAACTAGTCGCAGATCCTCATTACACCTTGAGAGCTTGGCGAGCCGTTGTGACCTACCTTCTGCGGCAACCCGAATTTCTCTACGAATAGACGATTTAGCCATGCGACGTGACTTCATCAAATTCTGCGGGAAAGCCGGCCTCGGTTTGACCATGCCCCTAAGTTGGCAAGGCTTGGCGAAAGGAAAAGCAAATGAGCCAGATGCCTACGAGGGCCCCTATTACGTGGTCTTCAATGCTTCGGGTGGTTGGGACACGACCTATTTGATGGACCCAAAAGGAGTCAATGATATCAATCGCCTGTACAAGGAGGGCGATATCCTAACTAACGGGAAACACAAGTTCGCCCCGACTGCCAAGCAGGTCAAAAAAGGCATGAGCAACGAGGATTTCTTCAAGGTCTACGGTGAAGAATTACTCGTTTTCAATGGCATGGACTACTCCATCAACAACCATTCCCCCTGCAAACGGTACATGGCAACCGGCAAGCTCGACAGCTTGGCCTACCCCACTTTCGCTGCGCTCGCGGCCGCCAGTTTAGCCAAGGAGGCACCCTTGGGCTTCCTGACCTTCGGCAACTATTCCGCAACCGGGAACCTGGTTCCAATGGCTCGGGTCCCCTATCCGCAATCCCTAAAACTGATCGCCAATGCGGACTCCGTACAGGGGATTGCGCGATTGCCTTACCACGATGACTTCGCCCTCGACTTGATCGAGAAAGCCTTGGGCGAAGGAGCCGATGCGGCACACATGGAGCAAGTGCCGCTGCCCCGGGCGGAACGAGCTAAAAGCATGCTATACGCGGCTCAAAAGAATTCCAAGGCCCTCAAGCGGGTAACGCCGTTCATCAGCCAAAACGCACCCAAGGAACGATTGGCAAGACAAGCGGACATCGCATTGTCGTGCTTCAAGGGCGGAGTCTGCGTATCGGCCAATTTATCAATCGGCCAATTCGACAGCCACGCCACCAACGATCCCGACCAAATGCGACTGATCCCGGAGTTTTTGACCGGGGTCGACTACTTGATGAAGCGAGCCGAGGAGTTGAAGATTCGCGACAAGCTGGTTGTGGTCATACAGAGCGAGATGGGACGGACGCCCCACTACAACAAAGGCCAAGGGAAAGACCATTGGTCGATCGGCTCGATCATGTTCATGGGACAAGGTATCCGCGGCAATCGTGTCGTGGGAGCTACCGACGAAAGACAGTTCCTAATTCCCATCGACAACAAGACATTGTCAATAGACGAGGAAAACGGCATCCGCACCCGACCTGAGCACATCCATCTCGCGCTACGCGAGCTGGCTGGGATCGAGGATCACCCCTTCAGCAAAAAGTTTCCGCTGAAGATCCCCGAGGAGGAGAGGCTCCAAGGCCTCTTCGGGTAGAAGTCCGTTTACTTGCTCAAGGCTTCGTGGCGGGCAGTTCCTTGATCGTTATGTTCTTGAACTTGACCGGCGCCCCGTGCCCGCAGAAGCAAAGATGACCGCTGCGACGCTGTGATCCCTTATGCTTGGGCTTCTGCTTATTCAGTTCATCCAAATTGGCATTCAAGATGAGGACTCCATTTAGTTCCACCTTCACCAGCGGTCCATCAACTGTCACCTTCTCGTGGTTCCATTCGCCGAC
>JABHOU010000187.1 GCA_018695085.1 Opitutia bacterium
GCAAACAAAAGCCGCCGTGCTGGACAAGAACTGGCACTGGTTCAACCGCTACCGGGCAACCGATGGCAACGATGTCTGGGGCGGACGATCCGGCCTGCGCTTCGTTGACGGACAATCAAACAAAGATTCCCTCTTTCACGAACTCTCCATGATCGACGCCATGACTGCCAGTAGAGATCTCGTGATTCATGCAGCTTCCAAGGGAAAGACCATCGTGGCAGACGATTCCAATGTCCCTGCTCCCATCAAGGTAAAATCAAACGTTGGAGGAAAGTCAAGAAGCAGTAATGCTTCCAAAGAAGGCAATGTGAAGTATGCCTCGCCAGAAGAAACCGTGAAACAACTAGAATTGGCCGAAGGACTCGAAGCCAATGTCTTCGCCTCCGAAGAAATGTTTCCAGAAGCCATCAATCCGGTACAACTCGGCGTTGGCCCCAAGGGACGGCTCTGGGTCGCTTCTTGGCGCACCTACCCAAAGTGGGAACCTCTCAAGGAAATGGGAGACACCATCTCCATTCTTCCAGATGAGAATCGTGACGGCGTAGCCGACAAGTCCATCATCTTCGCAAAAGTACATAATCCGACAGGATTCACCTTCTGGAACGGTGGCGTCATCGTAGCCTCAGCCCCTGATCTTATTTTCCTCAAGGACACCGATGGTGACGACAAGGCGGATGTTCGAATACGCATCATGCATGGCATCGACTCAGCAGATACTCACCATGCAGCAAACAACCTCACCTTTGGTCCGGATGGCAATATCTACTATCAACGGGGGGTATTTCATGTTTCTAATGTGGAAACCCCCTGGAAAGGCCCACAACAGCACGGAAACAGTGCCATGTATCGCTTTAACCCCCGCACTCACGAATACGCTTTTCACGCAAATAACAGCCCAAACCCACATGGGGTCTCCTTCAATCATTGGGGATATCATTTCGCAACCGATGGAACTGGTGGTCGTGCTTATCAAGTTCGACCCGACGGCAAGGGCGGTTTCAAGATGCAGACTCTCCTTAATAAAACAGTCCGTCCCGTTTGTTCTAGCGGTATTCTTTCCAGCGACCACTTTCCAGAGCGCAACAACGGCAACTTCCTCATTTGTAATTCCATCGGTTTTCTCGGTCTCAAGCAGTATACCTTGGCCACGGATGATGACGGCAACGTCAAGGGCACACAAATAGAGGATTTGCTCATCTCCAAGAAAGATCGCAACTTCCGCCCCACCGACTTCGAAATCGGTGATGATGGCGCCCTATACGTAGCCGACTGGCAAAATGTAATCATAGGACACATGCAGCACAATGTGCGTGACCCCAACCGCAATAAAACCCACGGACGAATTTATCGAGTTACCGCTAAAGGTCGTCCCCTCATGAAGCACGTCAAGGTTGTTGGTCAACCGATCCCTGCCCTACTCGATCTGCTTAAGCACAATACCTACAACATTCGCTTGCGAGCTCGTTTCGAGTTGAGTAGCCGTGAAACGGATGCAGTCATTACAGCCACCAAGGATTGGCTTAAAAAGAACAAGGATCCCAACGCCCAGCTAGAAGGCCTGTGGGTACACCAACAACACAATGTGGTGAACGGTGAACTTCTCAAATCCCTTCTTAATTCGAAGGAACGCGACGCCCGCATTGCCGCCAAGACAGTAGAACAATTCTGGCAGAAACGTCTCTAATTTCAGGGTAAATTGCCAATTTCGAGATATTAGACTTTAAGGGAATAAACTAAACGAGAACCGTGTTTGGCATGGTTTCGTAAATTGTTCTGAAAAGGCATCTCACTCGAATTATGATTAATAAACAGATATCTCTGGCAATAATGGTCGCTATTATATGGATCATGTGGGTTGCGAATGGTTCCTTGTTAGCCAAAAACGAAAACCTCGTTGCCGAGGGGGCTAAGCCAGTCAAACTCGCGGGAGGATTCAAGTTCACCGAAGGGCCCGCGATTGCTCCCAATGGAGATGTTTATTTCACGGACATCCCGAACAGCCGGGTACACAAATGGGACGTTAAGACGAAGAAGGTGTCTCTTTTCATGGAAAAGTCAGGAGGAGCCAACGGCCTCTTTTTCTCCAAGGAGGGTGATCTTTTTGCCTGCCAAGGCGAATCCAAGCGAGTCACCTCTTTCTACCTTGAGGATGGAGGGGAAAAGGAATTGCTGGCCGACCAATTCGACGGTCGCCCCTTCAACAAGCCAAACGACCTTTGGATACATCCGAACAACGGCGTTTTTTTTACCGATCCCAACTATGGGAAACAGGACCTTTCCCAAGACGGTGAATACCTTTATTTCATCACGCCTTACAGGGATCAAGTCTTTCGAGTAGACAAAGACTTGAAGCGCCCCAACGGCGTTGTTGGAACCCCGGACGGCAAAACCCTGTACGTGGCCGATCCGGGACAGGGGAAAACCTTTCGCTACATTGTGGAGGAAGGCGAGGAAGGAACCTTGTCGGGCAAGAAACTGTTCGCGGAGTCAGGTTCCGACGGCATGACCTTGGACAACAAGGGGAACCTCTACCTCACCTTTGGTGCCGTCTTGGTCTACGACCCATCGGGCAAGAAAATCGCTGAGATCGAGTTCCCTGAAAAACCATCTAATGTTTGCTTTGGTGGGAAGGATGGAAAAACCCTCTTCGTGACCGCCAGAACGGGATTCTATTCTCTCGACATGAAAGTTGCTGGTGCTGGATTTGTGGATACAGCTGCCGCCATTAAGGGCGATGAATTCAAAATCGCTATTTCATGCATCAAAGAAAAGCTGATGTACGACATCAAGGAGTTCACAGCTCGATCAGGTCAAAAAATAACAGTGACTTTTAAAAACAGTGATTTTCCGCCCCATAATCTTCTTTTCGTCAAACCCGGTGCAGCCGATGAAGTGGCAGGTCTAGCAATCGCCTTGGGAGCCGAGGGTTTCGCCAAGGGGTTTCGACCCGACTCCAACAAAATATTGTGGGGCTCCAGCATGCTAGACCATGGTCAACAATCCACCATCAACTTCATTGCCCCCGAACCAGGCGACTACCCGTATCTCTGCACCTTTCCCGGACACCATATCCTCATGCGGGGAATGATGCACGTAGTAAAATAGTTTCAGCAGACGAGTCTTCCGAACAACTTGAGGCCCGTTCCGCTCTGGCGGCTTACTTACTGTTGTTTGTCGCCATACCCAAGCAGACAACATCACCTCGACTGCTACGGCAATATAGCCTGCCGTTTGCGTATGAGGGTGGAATCCAACCGTCCTTTCCGCCAAGCACTTGAAAACGAGCTTTTTCCATATAGCCGGCGGGATTGGCTTCGGCTAGCGCAAGTTCGCCCGAATCGCTAAGAATTACAAGAGTGGCGCCCACCAGAATGACGGAGCCTAAACCAAAACCCTTTTGTTCCCATCGAGTCGAACCTTTCCGAATATCTAGACAACACAAGGTTGCGTATTTAGCCCTCGCCCCGGTCTGCCCATGGATTCCATACGCGTAATTATCTTTTTTTACCAAACTGGCCATTTGGCTGGAAAAGGATTCGGTTTCCCATATCGCCTTGGCAGTTCGCCCGCTTACGTCTACCAATGCCGAGCCCTTTCCGTATGCAGAAGAGATCAGAATTGAATTACCCGTATCCAACGGTTGAGCCACGTTGATGCCATATCGAGTCTTATGCTGAAAGCGATGAAGTGGTTTGCCGTCGGCCAACAAAAATGAGCAGAGTCCAGAGCGGTTGAAAACTAATATTTCCGTTGGCTTGTTTGTTCGAAGCATAGGTGAGGCATAGCCCGCTTCATCAGTTCCGCCTCTCCAAACCAAGTCTCCGGTCTTCGCATTCATGGCAACAAGAGCACCATCTTTAGATCCCGTATCGACGATCACCTTGCCATCAGCAACCAAAGGCGATCCTGAAAACCCCCAAGTAGGCCGCCGACCATTAAAGTCTTCTATTAAATCCTTACTCCACAAGACCTTGCCGGTCTTGGCCTCGAACGCAAAAAAGGCTCCTTCGTGACTAGCCAGATAGAGAATGCCATCGGCAACAGCAGGAGTTGCGCGCGAACCGCCGTCAAAATACTTAGGTGCCTTTTCACACGGAAAAGAATGAGTCCATTTCTTTTCACCCGAGTTTGCATCAAGACAGAATATGGTGTTTTTCCCATTGGCGTTTCCAACCGTGTAGGCCA
>JABHOU010000414.1 GCA_018695085.1 Opitutia bacterium
AAGAACCTGCTGCGGAAGAACCTGCTGCGGAAGAACCTGCTGCGGAAGAACCTGCTGCGGAAGAACCTGCTGCGGAAGAACCTGCTGCGGAAGAACCTGTCGAAGAAGAAGCGGATTCCAAAGAATCCGATGTGGAAGAAGAGGTGTCCGAGGAATCCGAAGATGCGGAGGAAGATACCGCCAAGTCTTGATTGCCCTTTAGGCGTTACCCCGACCCCATAGAACTTCAAGAATCAAACGAGCCCCTCGCCGGGCACAAGAAAATATAATGTCTGAAATCACCAAGGATAAGATTGTCGAGCTTCGCGAAAAAACGAGCGCCGGCTTAATTGACTGTAAACGCGCCCTCACCGAGAGTGGAGGGGATATGGATGAAGCCGTATCCATCCTTCGTAAAAAGGGAGTGGCTACCGCTGCCAAGAAAGCCGGTCGTGATGCAGCGGAGGGCGTAATTAGCTGCAAATTGTCCGAGGACGGTCGTTCCGGTGTAATTATTGAGGTGAATTGCGAAACTGATTTTGTCGCAAAGAACGACGAGTTCCAGTCTTTTGCCCTCGAGCTTGCCGGAGACCTGCTTGAGAATGCAGATGCTGACTTGGAAGAGAAACGCACAGAGCAAGTGGCCCGTATTGGCGAAAATATTCGTATTTCTCGTTCGGAACGTTTATCGCCTGCAGCTTCAGGCCGGATTGAGTCCTACATTCACACCGGAGCCAAGGTCGGTGTGCTTCTCGAGCTTTCCACCGAGACCGAGGCTGGCGCGAATCACCAAGAAACGATTTCTCTGGGCAAAGATATTTGCATGCATATCGCAGCGACGGCACCCGTCTGTGTGAATCGTGAAAACGTGCCCGAAGAACTTGTGGCCAAGGAGCGTGAAGTTGCGACGGCACAAGCTGAGGGAAAACCTCCTCAAGCTATCGAGAAGATAATTACAGGTAAACTCGACAAGTATTTTGCCACCTCGTGCTTGGAAGAACAATCTTTCGTTAAGAACCCTGACATTACGATCAAGGACTTATTGGCTGAACAGGGTAAGCTAGTCGGCGAATCTCTTGCGATTGTGAAATTTGTTCGCCTTCAGATTGGCGAAGACAACTGAACTTCTAGCTCTTCCCAAGGATTGGATTGCTTGGTGGGGGGTAATACCTCTTACCAGTGTTCTCCTCCGGCACTCAAGTTTCTTCTATCCGTGCAGGAACCATGCCGTGCATATGGTGGCGAAATAGATAAGTAGCAGAAATGTCCCATGGAGAATGCGAATCTCCTTTTTCCGCATCAACCAGCATAGTATGCCCGTCAACAGGAGCATCACCGGGAATTCTACCTGACCTAGAGAGGGGTTTACGGGGATTGGTGAGACTGTTCCGGCTATTCCCGCTACAAAAGTAAGATTGAAGAGATTCGACCCCACGATGTTCCCTAACAGCATCCCGCTCTCTCCTCTCTTGGCGAGAACGCACGAGGCTGCCAATTCCGGGAGACTTGTCCCTATGGCTACGATAGTGAGACCAATAATCTCCTGAGGTATGGAGGCGAACTCGGCAAGGCCTTTGGCTCCTATGACTAGTATGTCGGAACCTAGCCATAATGCCCCTGACGCGACCACGACGATCAGTAGGGATTTCCACGGTGGAACAAGAGTTTCTTCTTCTTTTGGATCTGCAGTCGCCTCGGAGCTTTTCTTTGCGACCTTGCGATCGATGATTGCTCCTCTAGTTACGAAGATCAGGTAAGCGACGAGAATAATAGTGAAAATGATTCCAAGTTGGCGATCGAAGGATTCCTTGCCTATCCAGAGACAGGCAGCGGAAAAAAGAATCGTGGTCAGTAGGAGTAGATTGGTTTGCCAGTTTGGAAGGCAGCCCTTCATGGCAATTGGGTTTATGAAAGTGGCGATCCCAAGAACCAGTCCGACATTGGCAAGATTGCTTCCTACTACATTCCCTATGATCAGGTCTTTCGCGTCTCCTGCGATGGCTGCCAAAGAGGTGAAGAGTTCCGGTGCGGAAGTTGCGATGGACACAACGGTCAGGCCGATGATTGCGGGATGAACTCCAAGAGAACGAGCGAGATCACTGGCACTGTCTGTCAAAATATCTCCACCTTTTGTGAGGAGAAAAACGCCAACGAGAATACATCCTGCAAGAGCGAACAAGTAAAAATTCGGTGAATTGACAGCTAGTCCGCCGAGTAAAGAATTTATTATGTTATCCATCTAGAAATGGCCGGCAGGCTGATATTCTATTGCGGGAAAGCAAGTAAAAAGGGAGCGAGAATTGTCTATCGAACCTTGACGTGAACTCGGAAACGCACATTTTCCTGACGCCTCTGCTATCATTTAGCGGCAACTCAGCTTATGTCCGTTAACCTTAAAGAAACCCTAAACTTGCCTCAGACCGGTTTTCCGATGAGAGCCAATCTTGTCGAACGAGAGCCGCTTCGCTTGGATCATTGGAATGGCGTCGATCTTTACGGCAAATTACAGGAGAAAAATGAGGCGGGCGAAACTTTTGTTTTGCATGATGGTCCTCCTTTTACAAACGGAGACGTACATGTTGGGACGGCCCTGAACAAGACTCTCAAGGATGTCATTGTGCGTTTCAAGAGTGCCTGCGGATATCGTGTTCCTTATGTTCCCGGATGGGATTGCCACGGTCTCCCGATCGAGCACAAGGTTACCAAGACTCTGCGAGGTAAGGCAAAGGATTTCACCCCTCTTGAACTCAGAGGTGCCTGCAAGGAGTTTTCCGAAGGCTTTATCGAAAAGCAACGAGGCCAATTCAAGCGACTCGGGGTTCTTGCCGACTGGAATCGGGAATATCGTACCATGGATCCTGATTACGAGGCCGTTATTTTAAGAACCTTTGCTGAATTTGTGGATAAGGGATTTGTGTACCGCAGCAAAAAACCTGTTTACTGGTCTATTCCCTGCCGCACTGCCTTGGCTGAAGCGGAAGTCGAATATCAAGACCACGTTAGTCCTGCGATACACGTTAAGTTTCCCCTGCGAGAATCCGGAGAATTTAACGCAGGCGAGAACGCCTTTTTGGTTATTTGGACCACGACTCCATGGACAATTCCCGCCAATCTTGCAATTGCCGTAAACCCTCGCGAAACCTACGTAGAGGTCAAGTCCGAGGGTAATTCTTATTGGGTGGGAGCGGCCCTGGCGGAACAATTTGCAGAATCATGTGAATTGGAGAACCATGAACTTGGCCGTGAATTATCTGGCGAGTCTTTGGTCGGTTGGATTGGTCGCCACCCCTTTATCGATAGAGACAGTCCTGTGGTTGCCGCCGATTACGTAACGATGGATGCCGGAACAGGATGCGTGCACACCGCCCCCGGGCACGGCCTAGAGGATTACCTGACGGGGTTGGCCAACGATCTTGATATCTATTGCCCCCTTGATGATACTGGTCGGTACCTTGATGACGGGCAAGTGCCTGCGAGCCTCGTCGGACTTTCTGTTCTCGAAACGAAAAAAGGTTGTGAGGCGAATGAAGCCGTACTTGCTCTTCTCCGAGAACACGGGGGGCTGCTTCACCTTGAGCATCACAGTCACCAGTATCCTCATTGCTGGCGTAGCAAGACCCCGGTTGTTTTTCGAGCGATGGATCAATGGTTTGTATCGTTGGATAAGGATAATATTCGAAATACGGGTATTAGTGCTCTCGACGAGGTTGCCTTCACTCCCGAATGGGGGCGAAACCGCATCCGTGGATTTTTGGAGTCTCGTCCTGACTGGTGTATTTCTCGCCAAAGGTCTTGGGGCGTGCCCATTCCGGTATTCTTCGATGAGGACGGAGAACCTTTGCTCGATGCAAACCTTATTCGCTCTTTCGCCGATAAGGTCGAGGATGGGGGCACTGATCTGTGGTTCGAGCTTTCTGCGGAAGAATTGCTTGCAGGTGTTGATTTGCCGGAATCTTGGCAGGGGAAGTCTTTGGAGAAAGGTTCGGATACGCTCGACGTATGGATTGACTCCGGATGCAGTCATCGAGCCGTTCTTCGGCAACAAGAAGACCTCAAGTGGCCTGCGGACCTTTATTTGGAGGGGAGCGACCAGCACAGGGGATGGTTTCAGTCATCGCTCTGGACCGCACTGCTCGCGGATGGAGAAGCCCCGTATGCTCGTATCATTACGCATGGCTTCGTCGTCGACGGAGATGGCCGGAAGATTTCCAAGAGTGATGGAAAACCTCAAACCGTTGAATCCTATGTCAAGCGCTATGGCGCCGACGTGCTTCGCCTCTGGATTTGTTCCGAGGACTTTCGCCGAGACATACCTCTTTCCGAAGAGATTCTCGATCAAGTGGTGAGAGGATACAGGACGATTCGCAATACCTTTCGTTTTCAAATCGGCAATCTTTTCGATTTTGATAGGATAACGGACGCCGTTCCATTGGAACAACTTTCTCCCATTGACCTTTGGGCGCTAGACAATACTGCTGACCTGATCGAGGATGTCTCCAAGGCTTTCGATGCTTATGAGTTTCACCAAGGAATTCAGCTCGTGAATCGATATTGTTCGAATGTTCTTTCTGCCGTTTATCATGATGTTCTCAAAGACCGTCTGTACACGCTTTCGCCAAATGATCCCTTGCGCAGGTCGTCTCAGACCACTTTGGACCATATTTTTCGAGTCCTCGTGAAGTTACTTTCTCCTGTCATGCCTTTTACCACGGACGAAGCTTGGGCGTATCTGGAAGAGGGGAGTGACTTTTGCCCCGAACCCTTGGCTTTACAGGCTTGGCCTAAAGTTGATAGTGCTTGGCGAGGAGGGGCAAAAGTCGAAGATGTTCGCACCATTCTCGCTTTTAAGACCACCGTGGTGAACGAAGCTCTGGAAAAACTACGGGTGGAAAAAGTAATTGGTCAATCGTTGGACGCCGAGGTTGAAGTTCTCGGTCATCCTGATAACGAAACTTTTGCTGCGCTCAGTCGAAATGAGGACTGCCTGGCAGAGTTATTTATTACATCCAGCGTTATTTTGACAACCGATCCCAACCCCCAAGGAGAACCCACTGTAGAGGTCAGGCATGCTTCCGGCTTCCGCTGCCCCAGGAGTTGGAGGTGGGTGCCCGAATTAACATACGTTGAACCTTGGGGGGAAGTTTCTTCCAGATGCGCAGATGCCTTGTCCGCCAGAGTGATTTCTTAACAATACCGAAAACTGTTTTCTTATGAGTAAGCAACCTGCCAAGAAGCCCGTCGCCAAAAAGCCGACATCCGCCAAAAAGCCCGTCGCTAAAAAGCCGACATCTGCCAAAAAGCCCGTCGCTAAAAAGGCGCCGGTCGCCAAGAAGGCTTCCGGCGTTACTTCGGCAAAGAAAAAAGCATCGACGAAGAAGGATTCGTCTACTCGAAAAAGTCCTGCCAAGAAACCATCAACCAAGAAAGTGGCTTCGGAGAAGGCTTCTCCCAAAAAAACAAAAAAAACGCCGGCGAAATCAGCTAAAAAGGACAGTGAGGATATTGTTCCTACTAATGTGGCGGAAGCTGTCGCAGCGGTCGAAACGAAAAAAGCGAATTCCAAGGATGCTCCAGTCTCTTCTTCTCCTGTTGCCGCAGTCGGTTTTAGCTTGGACGACGTTAGATCCATTCTTGAGCGGAAGAAGGATACCGAGAGTGAAAAAGATGCACCGGTTTCCGGAAAATCCGATCGCAACGCGAAAGCAGTAGCTGCTTCAAAACCTGTAAAGTCTTTTGCCAAGAACAAAACCAAATCGGCTTCGGTTGCAGACATTCTTGGTTTCAATCCTAAGAAAAATGCAATTCGCCCTGATCGTGACGCTTCAAAAGTGCCTGCCAATTGGAAACCCTTCTATGCTAGCCTCATAAAGTTGCGCGATCAGTTGAAGGTCGGTTTGGGAGAACGTTCCGAGGATACCATCGGCGCTTCTGCCCAAGAGAGTTCGGGTGAACTATCCGTCAACTCTCCCGATGCGGGTTCAGAATCATTTGATCGTGATGTGACGATTACCATGGTTGCAGGTGAGCAGGAGATGCTTCATGAGGTCGAGAGTGCCATAGATCGAATTTTTGATGGCACCTATGGTGTTTGTCAAGAAACTGGAAAACCGATCAAGCAGAGTCGCCTTAAAGCCGTGCCCTATACTCGTTACTCCTTGGAGGGGCAGGCCGAATACGAGCAGCATGGGCGTGCTCCCAAAGACGCAGGGGGAGGCGGAGTTTTTGCCACCTTGTCTGAAGCCAGTCTCGGAGACGACGAAGCGTAGGCATTTGTACGAGTTCTATTATTCAACAATTTCACAATACTATGAATGCAGTTCGGTTTTGGACTTTTTTTCTAGGTTGCCTTGTTGCGGATCAAGTAACGAAGTCTTGGGCTCAGGGACATGCATCGGAATTAAGAGAGCACCCCATATTGGTGCTGGACTTTATTGACGGCCCGGAAGCCTTCTTCGAGTTCACCTACATCACCAATCCCGGTGCAGCGTGGAGCATGTTTTCCAATTTCCCGGAGGTGCTTACTGCACTTGCTTTTGTAGCCCTGATCGGAATTTATTTATTTCGCCAGAGCCTTGAGCTTGAAAAGGTGGGGCCTCAAATTATTTTTGGTCTGATTGCAGGCGGCATCGCCGGGAACCTTTGCGACAGGCTTTTTCGGACACCTGCCGAAGTAGTGGACTTCATCGACGTTTACCTTCCCCTTCTCGATTACGACTACCCGATATTTAACTTGGCCGACTCCTTTATTTTCGTGGGAGTCTTTAGCTATATCATCCGTGGGTTTCGTGAAGCGGCTGCGGAGAAGAAAGCAGTTTTGGCATCCGAGACGAGTAAAGAAGTCTGACTCTTAGTTAGGTCTCGGAAAAAAGGTGCCGCATGGGCTGCGCTATCTTTACCTACTCCAAGTTCAAGACTTGTTCGCGTAGTTTCTCCACTTCATTTCGGGCGTCTAGACCAAGGCGGTTGGTTTCCGTTCTAGAGGCTTTTGCACATAGGGTGTTGAGCTCGCGTGAAATCTCTTGGAGTACGAATTCGAGTTTTCGGCCGATGGCATCCTCTGACACTAGGCTCTCTCTAAACTGGATGCAATGGCTACGCAATCGGGTGATTTCCTCTGATATGTCTGCCTTGTCCGCGAAAAGAGTAAACTCCTTGAGGACTCGTTCGTCATCGAGGTCGATCGATAAGTCGGCTTTTCGCAACCGTTCGAGAAGTCTGTCTCGCCATTCATCCGCAGTGCCTTTTGCTGAAGTTTCTATATCCGCAGCAAATGTTTCGAGCCTGCGAATGCGCTCGAATAGATCTTCCGACAGTCTTTTGCCTTCTTCCGCTCGCATGGCCACGAGAGCCTCTAGAGCCTTGTCGACTGCTTTCAGTAAGCCAGGTTCGACGGCATCTGCTGACGGGAGACCACTCTCGGATCGTCTACTGGATGCTAAGCGGGTAATCAAGTGAGCGTCTGGCTCGAAGGGAATCCCGCGAGATTTAGCAAACGCTTCGAGCTTATCCAAGTCGGCGGCAAGGTTTTTCTCAAGCCAATCATTTGAGCTGTTTTGTACGCTTGCCTCTTCAGGTCGGACATGGATTCGCAGGCGTCCTCGCTGAATTTTGCCTCGAGCCCGCTCCAATAGTACCCTTTCGAGCGACTGCCACTCCTTGGGTAGTCCGCAAACCGCTTCAAAATGACGTTTGTTTACCGATGAAACCTCAAGAATGATATTGAATTGTTCATGGCGAAAGCAACTTCGCCCAAAGCCCGTCATGCTATTCATGTCATTCGGGCTTATTCACCCAATATACGGGCGGCTTCCATCGCATCTTTGTCTCCACGGCCGCTAAGGTTAATGCAGACAATCGAATTCTGAGGCATTTCTTTAGCTCTCCTGAAGGCGTATGCGAGCCCGTGGGACGACTCCAGTGCGGGAAGTATGCCCTCGGTCTCGGAAAGCTTCCGGAAGGCGTACAGGGCTTCGTCGTCTCCTGCATTGGCGAAGTCTATACGACCTCTGTCGCGATAGAAGGCGTGCTCGGGACCGATTGCGGCGTAATCCAATCCGGCGGAGACAGAGTGCGTCTGATTAATCTGTCCATCATGGTTTTGGAGAATCCATGTCTTGCAACCCTGAAGCACGCCCAGTCGTCCCCCTTCGAATCGAGCCGCATGCTGGCCATCTTCCAAAGATCGTCCACCTGCTTCCACGCCCACTAGGCGAACTTCCTCCTCTTCCAAGAAATCGAAGAAGAAGCCGATGGCGTTGCTGCCACCACCCACGCAGGCGACCATCTCGTCGGGAAGACGCCCTTCGAGCTCCAGGATTTGTTCTTTGGTTTCCGTGCCTATGACTCGATGGAAATCACGAACCATTCCGGGGTAGGGGTGCGCACCCAGCGCCGAGCCCAAAATGTAATGGGTGCTCCTCACATTGGTGACCCAATCGCGCATGGCTTCGTTGATTGCTTCCTTGAGTGTACGGTTGCCCGCCTCCACGCTTCTCACCTCGGCTCCACTCAAACGCATTCGAAATACGTTCAGAGCCTGCCGCCGCATGTCCTCCGCTCCCATGTAAATTACGCAGTCGAATCCAAACCTCGCGCAGACTGCAGCAGTCGCGATGCCGTGCTGACCGGCTCCGGTCTCTGCAATAATGCGGCTCTTGCCCATTTTTTGAGCCAGCAAAGCTTGGCCTAGTGCATTGTTTATCTTGTGGGCTCCTGTATGAAGCATGTCCTCGCGCTTCAAATAAATCTTGGCTCCCCCCAATTCCCGAGTCAGGCGTTCGGCAAAATACAACGCTGTGGGGCGTCCTGCGAAACTATTCAATTGTTCATTCAGCTCTTTCTGAAATGCGGGATCGTTCTTCGTCTCCTCGTAGGCAGCGGTGAGCTGTTGAAGCGGGTGAGCGAGTGTCTCTGGCACGAATGCGCCCCCATAGGGTCCAAAACGTCCATGCTGGTCGGGCAGGGAAAAACGATCCAGAGTGGGTTTCGATATAGTTGCGGAATTCATGAAAGTTTTCTCATTCTGTGCAAAAGCTCGGTTTCGTCAAGAAAGCCCTCTCTAAGGAATGCCTTGCCTGTCGAGGGAATTGTCGGCAAGGAATGGGGTTATGGATCAATCCTTGATGCAGCAAACCGTAATTGTGGTGCCGGCTCGATTGGCTTCTGCTCGCTTTCCCAGCAAACTGTTGGCGAAGGTTTCCGGAACGCCCCTAATTCTTTGGACAGCCATGCGAATCGCTCGAGAAGCTCCCGAGTTTCCACTTTGGTTTGCTGTGGACAGCGAGGAGGTCGGGGACATCTTGGAGAAGGCTGGTTTTTCGATTATTCTGACCAGCTCGGATTTGTCGAGTGGGACAGACCGTATTGCGGCAGCCAACGAAACTATTGGAGCGAAGCGATTAATTAACGTTCAGGCTGATGAACCTCTTGTCACTCGCAGTCAAATACTCGCCTTGACGGAAGCGATTGAAAAGCCCGAGGCCGATATGTCCACTTTAGCCACACCCATAGTCTCCTCGGATGACTTCAAAGATTCGAATGTCGTGAAGGTGGTACGAGACGCTAATGGATTTGCCATGTATTTTTCGCGTGCACCGATTCCTTATCCACGAGACGACTTGGAAATGTTGGAAAAGAAGACTCTGCCCTTGCTTCGTCACCTCGGAATATATGGCTACACGGCAGAATTTCTTCGTGCATTTACAATTCTTCCGCAAGGCGATCTGGAAAAGGTTGAAAAACTCGAACAATTGCGTGCCTTGGAACACGGTTATCGCATTGCCGTGGGTTTGACCGATGATAGCTCCATCGGGGTGGATACTCCCGAGGACTTGGCGCGGGTTGCCCCTATGTTGCTTGCTGCGGATAAAGGAGTCGGATGAGGAGGGATTCGCTGCTTTTTCGTTACTTGTTCCGGGAAGTGAGCATAGCGACCTCGGCTTCTTTTGCAGTGGTATGCGTGATTTTATTTTATGGAAATGCCGTCCGAAACGACGAATATTTCCTCCAAGCTCTTTTCCATTCGCCCGAAACCTTTTTTACCCTGTCCGGATTGTTGATACCCTACGCCGCTTCCTATGCCTTGCCCTTGGGGTTTGTCGTCGGGCTTCTGCTCTCTCTCGGGCGTATGTCGGCCGATAAGGAAATCTTGGCCATGCGTACCGTCGGTCTAGGCGTGGGGACATTGCTTTGTCCCGTTATCTTGCTCTCGCTCTTGTTTTCTGTGTTGAGTGTCTTTTTAATCGGGGAGTGGGGACCTCGCAGTCGAGCTCTCTTTGATTTGCGAAAAACCGAAATCGTTTTGGATAGCCTCGACCTCATCTTGAAGCGTGATGGTGTTCTGACCTTCGACATTCCTCCTGCCACCGAGGAAGGAAATTCTAAAGATTCATCAACCGCTTTACGTTCGCTGATGGGACCCGAGGTCAGGCGATGCGGACTTGCGGCGGGGAATGTGGCAGGCGACGTTTGGCGAGATTTGAGACTATCCTTTCGTGATGGTTCAGACCGTATGGTTGGAGTGCTGTCCGCTCGATCAGCAAGAGTTCGTCGTGATACCGTTCGGGGCATATTAGCTTTGAATTTAGAGGGAATAGACCTTGAGGGAGACTTCAACTCTTCAGCTTCCGAAAGTGCCCGTAGCCCATCCTTCGTTTCCTTCGAGTCATGGAGCGAACCTCTCGAACTGCCCTTGAATGACGGTTCTTCCGGAACCAGTTTCAAAAGATTGGGCTATTCCCAGTTGTACCAAGCCTATATCGACCCCGTCAACGAAGACCAACGCCTAGAGATCGCCATCCTTCTCAACAAGAACCTTGCCCTTGGATGTTCTCCCATTTGTTTGGCGATTATGGCATTGCCGTTGTCCATTCGGGTTGGTCGTCGAGAAACCATGCTCAACGCCGGCATCGCTCTTTGTTTCGCAATGTTTTATTTCTTCCTGGTTACTTTTCTTCCCGAGGCGCTGCGCGATTTCAATAACCTTCAGCCTGCTCTTTGGTCTTGGTGTCCAAATGTACTCTTCGCGTGTGGGGGAGCTTGGATGCTAGCGAAATCTGATTAAATTGCAATTTCATGAGAACTTTTTTAATTCGTAAAGCATTGACTTGTAGGTCATAACAAAATGAAGTGAGATTTCCTTTGATAATTTATCAAAAAAAAACGTATCATTTTGTATAGTTTGGCTAATATAGTTAGAGCTAGCTTCTTAACATTAACCACTTCATGGCCATGAAGATTAAAACAAATCACCCACTTGCCGTAGCATTTTCTTTTCTGCTCGGTCTAATTTTTACCAACTCTCTTGATGCTGACGAGGTAGCTCAAGTGAGCGGAGCTGCCAGTTTGTCTGTTTCCGCGGGAACGGTTGCTACTCCTAGTTACAAGGTAGCTAGCATTGGAGTTTCCGGTGATCCGTTTTATGTAGGTGCTGTTGCCAGTGTGAGCGGAAATGTTCTCACCTTCGAGACAACCACTGATAGCGATGGTAATACCATAAATCCTTTTGTCCCAAACGCCTTAGCCGCAGGTGTCGCTCATTTGAAAGCGGCAATTGGCGGAGGTACTGTTACAGGTATTACGAATGAAGCGGGCACGCCCATTTCAGGAACCAATACCGAGAGTTCCGGCTTGGATAACTCCAACCCTCCTACGATTACGATTGGAGATCCAGACTCGGGTGACGATGTTGCCACCGCTTCTGCCACGGTGGCGGGTGGAAAAATCACCGGTATTACTATAACCAACGCAGGTTCCGGTTACACGACCGTTCCGGAAGTAACGGTGGATTGCGGACCGTATTTGATTCGAGTCACAGAAAGCGGTTCGGACTATGAAGGGCGTTCTTTCCTTATCTCTTCGAACACAGCTACGACCGTTACGGTTAGCAATCCCAATAGTGAAACGATTTCCAGCATTTTCGAAACGGATTTCGAGGTCGAAATTATAAGAGCGAGTACCTTAGGGGAAACATTTGGGACGGAAACCCCTCTTGTTGCTAGTGGTAGTGCCTACACTGGAGATCTCATCTATTTATGGGATATGGCATCTGGTTTTTATTATCCTTACTATCATTTTACTGGGAGCGGACGGAAACCTAAGGGGTGGTACAATAAACTTAGTCGTGGTAAAACCCCTTTGAACGATACCGTGATTTGGCCTGACGAGGGATTCATTATCGCTCGCAGAACTAATTCTCCACTTAATTTGGCGTCGGATGGTGCTGTTCTATCTACTGACCAAAAAATGCAGTTGCCCGAAGCTGGTAAGCAATTCGTAATGAATAATCCTTTCGGTACGGATATTCTTTTTGCCGAATTGATCTCTCCAAGAAGTATTGGAACAGGTAATGACAAATTTAAACCTACTGCTGATGCAAGTGGAGACACTGGTGACAATGTCTTTCTGCTCGAAGGCACTACTTGGAAGAAGTATTGGTATAAGGCTGGCGTTAACGTCGGCATCACCAGAGTCGCGACTGCGTCGGCAAAGCCGGGTACCGGCGCGGTTGGCGGGATGACTAACAGCGACGTCTCTTTGGGCACGGGGTCGGTCACGAATATTGAGACATGTAACGCTGACGGCTCAACTGTTTATTCGGAAGCCAATGCTTCTGATTATTCCAAGGTGACGATCGGAGGAAGCGTTCCTGCCGCAGGATTTACTATAACTTTCCATGATCTTCGCGGTCGCAGAATCAATGAAGATGGAAGTATGGAATTGGATATTGATCGCAACGAGGTTTCCGCCGGAAACGGTTTGAAAGTTCGTCATAATAACAAATCTTATAAAGTCGAGGCAAGTGGGGCTGGTTTCGTCGTCATAAAAAAGAGACGTAGTTTTAATTTCGATTCGTCCAGCGGTACGCCGAAATGGTCAACTGGCGAAGGCGGAGCAGGTTACGGCACGACAGCTAAGGTTTATTTTGTCGGTGGCGGCGGTGCTGATGGCGAAGGTACTGCAACGGTTTCCGGAGGTAAAGTTACTGGAATTTCCGTTACTAATGCTGGTAGTGGTTATAGTTATGCTCCGCAGGTTGTCATTGGCGGAGGAGGTTGGAGAAAAGAGGCTGCTGGGGATGTTTCTAAGGATGGTGATAAGATTGGATCTGATTCAGGAGTTCTAATCGTTAGGTATTCCGCTGGTAGTGGGATACTGACTTATCTTGACGCAAAAAATCCGATCAAGTAGATATTCGATAATATTTTCATTTATTACCTGATAAACCCTTCGTTGATACGCGAAGGGTTTTTTGTTGTCGTTTACATTGATAGAACTTCGTTCTTTTTATACGAATGTTCTACCATCTATTATTGCGCTTGGCGCTCTTCTGGGCGGACATTCTTCTTTATTGTCCCTATAAAACGAAAATTGCCTGATGGTCGGAGCGTGTTCCCACGTCTCAGGTCTAGTTGTTCTATCCTTCTCATGGTGTGTGGAGAAGGATAGAACAATCAGTCACCGATCTGTGTTTGAACTGATCAGTCCCTCTGTTTTTTCAGCCGATTACCGTCGCCACTTCTTTGATTGTAAATATAGAAAATGGGGACGGTGAAAGATGGCAAAATTTAAGAAGGCCAATTATTTACCATCACCAACTCGAAAATATCTTTTTTTATGCACCTTGGGAATCTTAAATCCCTGAGTAATTCTTAAATGCTGTTACTCTGGTAGTTTCGAAGTTCCACAAAACTTTTGTCGGCAGAGTCTCTGTTTTAAGCTTTTTTAAATAAAGCCTTATAGAGGAGAAGCGAAATTAGATGAAGATCTTAATGAATAAACCGTTGGTCGGCAGCGGTGTATCACCCAATTCTCGGTTAGAGTTTATCTGGATTCCCAGTTTCCTGCACTTTGACTGTTGGAATAGCGAAAGAAGATACGATCTCCACTTGTTCCAGACTTAATTGAGTCGAACCATAACCATGCCGACGTGTTGTTGTCGTGTAGGAATGGATAAATATCTTTTGAAGTCCAATGCCATCCGCCCAGATAATCAACCCACATCCATACTGAATCTTCCGAATACGGGACTAAGAATATCCAACCCAAGCTTTCGTGATAAACCCATTGGGTGTCGGTTTGATGCCAGTAAGAGCCAAACCACTCTGTCGTCCACCAGTCCCAACCGATGTAGTTGGATCCAGGGATACGGGCGATTGGTAGCTCTTCACCAGTCCCGATATTTCGGAAAACTGCAAATATTTCGCGGTTGGCAGTTAACGAAACTGTAGTGCTAGGGGAAGATGGATCGGTTATGCCGTCTCCTTGCCATTCAGTGAAAACATAGCCTGGTGTGGCTTCGGCAACGATTGACGGAAATGAGTTTACGGGGAATTCTCCGGCGCCGTCGAGAGACCCGGCACCATCTGGAAATACTTTTAAGCGAATAGTGAATCGTCCCTGATTCCCCGTACCGTTACCATCATCAGTGAATCCCGTGGATAAATCCTCAGGCTGAACTGGCCGACCTGCGTTGTTTCCCCATGTCACGAAGTGTTCTTTCAGTTTGTCAGGGTTGGAGCCAATCGTGGTTGTTAGATCAGGATTTAGAGCGAGGTACATGCTTGGATCGAAATTTGATAGTGCTTCGGACAATGTTCGTGTGGAGGTAGAAGGTGTTGAAACTGACGTTGCATTTTGTTCGTCGGAACGGAATTCCCTTCCTTGTTCATAGCCTTTGTCGATGAAATGCTTTTCAGCTGTCTTCAAGTCGTTACCAAGAATAGATCCGATATCCGGGTTCGCAGCTAGGTAGTTGGAGGGATCGAATGTTTGAAGAGCCTGTTCTAATGACATGTCTTCGGGCAGTTTCCCTCCGAGGCTTTCGTTCCCGGAGGTGTCCTTGTAAGTTTCACGGTGCTCTTCCCAATTTGCAATAAAGTGTTCGGTTGCACCATTCAGATCATTTCCGATGGCCTCGTGTACTGCGTAATTTACTTTTAGATAGGTAAGCGGATCAAAATCTGACAACGCTTGTTCAAGAGTGGGAAGCGAAGGATCAGGTGCTGCAGTGTTACTTGCAGAAGCCGTGGTTGAAAAACCTAGCCCATTTTTAAACCCATATTGGATAAAGTGACTTTTGGCGGCAGTTAAATTATTTATTCCCAAGATAGACGAAATCATCGGATTAAGAGCTAAGTATTCTTCTGCTTCGAAAGCTTCAAGAGCATGATCTAGTGAGGTGAAACCATGAGCGGGTATGGCAGTTGTGCTCGAGCTGTAGGTCGCCGGCACAAAAGCACGGCCCAATTCAAATCCATACTTAAGGAAGTGGTCTTTTGCTTTGGCTAAATTCGTGCCGTAAACTGAAAATAAATCAGGATTCAGGCTTAGGTAGACGACAGGGTCAAACACCTCCAACGCTTTTTCCATAGTTTTCGGCTGAGTGGTAGGAGGAGAAGCCGGTTGGCTTGCGGATGGATCCGGTTTGTAGGGGCGTCCTTCGGCAAAACCCTGGTTGACGAAATGGTTAAACGCTTGATCGAGATTGTCTTTGTAGGTGCTCTTTAGATCAGCGTTTCGATCGAGATAAACGATCGGGTCGAAATCGGAAAGTGCCTCAGCAAGAAGATCAGGTCCACTGGTGTGTTCCGTAGCAGTCTTTTCGAATATGACTGAAATCGTTCTGTCGGAAGTTAATGAAAGTGTGGTTTGTTGTGCTTGGTTATCGGCGATTCCCTCTCCTTGCCAACCGATGAAGCGATACCCGGAATTTGGTTCAGCGGAGATCGGATGGTTCGTATTTGCGGTGAAGTAACCCGAACCGTTGGCCCTCCCTCCTGCAATCGGAGAAATCGAGAAATTCAAGGCGAATTGTTTCTCGGATATTTCTTCGAAGACCGCCTTTAGCGATCGATCAGAAGTTAGATCGACCTTAGTGGCTGAACGATTGAACTGTTCATCGGCAATCCCTTCACCTTCCCACTTTACGAACTTGTAACCTAGTTTAGGAGTGGCTGAAATTGGGTGAGATGGATTAAACGGGTAACGCCCGGCTCCGGATACGGAACCCGCTCCTTCTGGTGAAACGTTTAAGATTAATTCAATTTCACCAATTTGGACAAAACGTGCGGTCACCGCCTTCGAGCTTGTTAGCGTGAGTGTGAGTACTGGATTGTTCTTCTCGATAGTGGAGTCCACACCCGACCATGATTCGAATTTAAAACCTTGCGCCGGAGAAGCGGTGAGTGTGACGTTTGAATCATGTTGCGCGGGGTTGTTTCCACTGGTCAGGCTGACAGTGCCCCCGTAAGAAGGGATGGCGTCGTACGAGATCAAATGAGATTCGATTTGAAAGACTGCCGTTACTGATATGTCGGATAGCATAGCGACGCTAGTGGTTGCATACCCCTTATTTTTTTCCCATTCTGTCTCTCCCTCGTCATCCAAAATTAGAATTTCGTTCCCGAAACCCGCTCGTCCGAGCACACCGTAGTATAGCTTGTTGGGAGTGGATGGGGATACGACGAAACTTATCAACCCACTATCTGCAGGACTACCGGTTACGCCAGTTGTATAAGGGATTCCGGAATCTTGACTTTCGCTCACATAGAACTTGTTCCCGAGAGAAGAGCTGCCATCCAGGTTGAAGTGGTAGGTATAACCCCGTAATAGAACAAGGCTTGGACGATCTTGTCCCTTGATTACGAAAAAACCATCGGAGGTAAGTGTTTGGGAAACGGAAATGTCGTAGTTGATTGTTTTGTTTCTATTCCATTCCACGAATTCGAATCCAGAGAAAGGTCTTGCCAGAATGTTTGCTTTTGATCCGTATACGAAGGAATTTCCCGCAGTAATGGTTCCTCCTTCTTGGGATAGCATTTTTCCGCTTGAGTCGGTCGTATAACTCGAAACGTTGAGGTTGTATTCTCCAGCCTTAAAATGGGCCGTCGCGGATCCCGTTTCTGTTACGGTGTAGGTAGTTACCGGGTTATACGGATTCGCTACCGAGATTCCGCTCCAATGCGTGAAGGTGTTGCCGGGGTTTGGAGTCGCAACCAAAGTGACAGTGGAATTGTATGTGCTGTTCTTCTCTTGCCCTCCGGGATCGACATAGGAGACTCCCAAGTTTGCCGGGGCACTGTTTACGTTAATGGTATAAAGTTTTGGAGAATATGTTGCGGTTACGTTTCTGTCCTCTGTCATGAGAACAGTGGTGTTCCTGTCGCTAGAGTTCGTGATACCGCTTCCTGTCCAACCGGAGAAAGCGTAATGTTCGTTAGCCGGTTCGCTGGCTGATATGTCTACTTGGGCACCGTGTTCATAAGAACCCGATGGATTCGCACCCTGAAGAGCACCGCCTTCTCCTGCGAGTACGGTCAAGGTGTATTCTTTGGGGACGAAAGTGGCTTTAACGCTATAGTCGGAGTCGGCAATAAGGTAAATAGTTTCAGAGGTTGCCGCCCCCCCCTGCAATATGTCGGAGTCGGATTTACTCAGGATGGTGATGGGACTTCCCATCGATCCGGCGTTGGGGGAATGATAGTACAGGAGATCAGGGGCTGATGCGGGAATATTGAAAGTGAGGTTCCCATCCGATACCCCGCTTCCGGTTACCCCGGTAGTATATTCTCCGACGTAGTTAGAGGAGTGTTCGGGATTTTCGGACAGGTAGAATGGGTAATTGTCATTTGTGTTTACCTCGAATGTGTAAGTGAAGCCTCGAATGAGTGAGATCTTGGGTCGTGGCTGGAAGTCGATTGCAAATATGGCACCAGATACATCGTCTGCGAGTGTGACCTTGTAATTGATCTTTTTTTCGATTTTCCATTCAGCGAAAGTGTGGTTTGCATCAGGAATAGCGACGATGGGTGTTTGACTTCCATGAGCGAGGGCGTCGCCTCCACCAGTGGCGGTTCCACCGCTACCGGCGGAAACCTTCAACTTGCGAACATTAGCTTTGAAATGGGCAGTCAAATTGGTGTCTTGATTGATGGTGAGCTCTGCGGAAGCACTTCCATCGTCAGGTTCTATAGTAACGGCTTGTTCACTTTCCCATCCCAAGAAGGTGTATCCTTCTGCTGGTGTTGCCGATATGGCGTGCAGAACACCCTCGACAACATAATCGCTGCCATTTGTGGTGCCACCCGAGGAAATGGATTTATTAAGTTGGAGATAATAACTATTGGGAGGTACCCGAGAAAACTCTGCGGTGAGCGTAATGTCGGAATCAATTGTAAAGGTGTACGGATTTTCATCGCTGGAACCCGTGCCTTTGGTGGAGGTCCAGGTCCATTGCTTGAAATAATAACCTTGGGGAGAGTCCTCGTCGGAGGACGCCGGTGTTGCCGTGATAGTTACATTTGAATCATAAAGAAAGATTCCCCCTCCTGAGACGGAACCTTCTCCGCTTGTCTGTACTTCCGCGACGAGGCCACCTTTGGGGGCAAAGTTAGGGGTTAGGGCGATGTCGCCAATTGGCATGCGCACCGTAGTGATGGAGGCGTCCGATGCTGCCAATGGCAAGAGATTGGGACCTGACCAATGAGAAAAAAGATAACCATCGTGAGGAGTTGCGGTGATTGTTACGTTCGAGTCGTAAGTATGATTGCCGCTTCCGGTGGCACTTCCGTTGCGAACATTTACAAAAGACAATTGATATAGATTTCGCGAGAAGTGAGCTGTTAAATCAGCTGCCTTTGAGACAATAAAAGAAGCCGCTGGCTGAGTCGCTCCGGGGAAATTGGCGGCATCGTCCCAAGACCAGTTGTCGAAGTGCCATCCTGCCGAGGGTGTTGCCAAGAATGAAGCTTGGTCGAAATGAGAGTAGGTCTTCGAAAGGGCCTCGAGTCCATCCACGGTACCCGAACCGGAGACTTGTGCCGTTAAGCTGTAAGTTTTCTTTGCGAAATTTGCCTCGAGTGTCACGTTTCTGTCCAGCATTGCCATGTTCACGGTCGTCGTGGGTGCAGTTGCATTAATCAGCGTGGCAGTGTCCTCGCTCCAATGAGAGAAGAGATATCCTGTATTCGGGATCGCTTCAATTGGAGGTGTCTCATCCGCGGGAAAGGTGCCACTTCCTTGAGTTGCGGCTGCACTCATGCCAGCTATCTTGACCTTGCCGCCTGAACTTGCGGATGCGAACAGGGACCGGGGCTGAGCAGAGAATGTGGCGGCAATGGATATCTTGTCGCCTTCTTCGAGAGAGAAACCAGGAGTGTCCGAGATATAGAGCATGGTTTCCTCGACGGTATCGAGAATGATTACCTGAGAGCTGGAATTGCTTTCCCAACCAGTGAATTTATACCCTGCTTCAGCAGTGGCCTTGATCGGGTAGGCCACTTTGTGTTGAACCGTTTCTGGAGGTGTGACTGTTATGCTACCTCCAGAGGTTGAGTTTGTTTCTACGACATATGTTTTCGGGGCGAAGTGAGCTTGGAGGGAAATGTCTTTCGCCAGTCTGGACATGTTTGCATCGGTCGAGGAGGCTAGTGAATCAGTCAAGGCGCCGAGGTCACCAGTCCAATTGGAGAATTTGTATCCAGTGTGGGCAGTAGCGGAAACGGTGATTGTTTGTGAATGCAGGTATGGACCTGTGTCTGAGCGAGTCACTATGCCCCATCCGTTGTTTGGAGTGCTAGCGGTAAGGCTGTATTGATTCTCCACGAAGTGTGCGGTGAAGCTGGCTGGTCCGTCCACCGTCAAGGTGGCGTTTGCGTCAAGTGGGGAAGAGAGTGCGCCAAGGGAATTGGTGCTGCTCGTCCAATTCACGAATGAGTAGCCTGACCAAGGTTCCGCCGACAAGGAGTAGGGGGAAAAGTGGATTTTGGGGCCTGGTTGAAGGTGCACGTTTCCGCCATGCGTGGTCTGTCCCTCAATCTGAGCGGAGGTATACTCTAAGGGGTCGAAGTCCGCAATATAAGAACGGTCTTGGTCGAGCGATGTGATGGTTGTAGTGCTTGAGTCGCTGTCGGTTAACCCGGTTGCAGGTTCCCATTTTATGAACTGGTACCCGATGTGGGGAGTTGCCGTTATGGTCGGGGATGATCCGTGGACAAAGGAACCGTTGCCGTCCAAGTTGCCTCCTCCGCTGGTACTCAGGACGATGTCATGGTGCACATCTTGGAAGATTGCCTTGATTGTAATTGCCTTAGTCATCGTGACGGTGGTCGTATCCAGCGTTGGTTCGGCGACTTCGGCGACTCCTCCGGTTCCATTCTCCCATCTGAGGAACTCCTTGGTGGCATCCGCTGTGGCCTTGAGGGTGAGCACTTCCCCGTAGTTGAATTCCGTCTCGTTGCTGTCGACAATGGTGGCAGTGCCTCCGCTACTGGAGGACAAGGTTAAGGTGGTCTTGGCTCCGAGAACCGTTTGAAAGGGAGAGCCTGGGGCTTCGAAAGTATTGCCATAAATCCATTTGGACGCCGCCGCCGCAGTACCGCTGGATGCTTTAATATACAAATTGGACGGAATTCCTCCTGAGACCGAAGGCCACCTCCAGTTTACGTTGGATACAGTATTGTACTTGACCGTTCCGTCGGTCGGGTCCAAGTCGTAAAAACGAATGGCGATGGGGTCGCCGGGTGTCGGGGTCGTGGTATTGATGATTGCTGGAGCAGTTACCAAGTAGCCCGCGGGTTCGTTCGGATATACCGATACGGAATTGGTTCCGATCGTAAATACCGTAGTGAAAGAGAACATACCGTCACCATATCCATAGCCGCTACTGGAATCTCCTATTCTTGTTCCTGTAGTAAGTGGGACCCATTCACCTAGAAATAGGTCGGAGTCCACGCCGGAGGAGGTCGCCTCGGTGAAATAACCCAAGGTCACGACGTCGCCATCGTGGTTTGGGCCCGCTCCACTTTTCAGCTTAACCCCATTGCGGTCTTTCAGCAAGTCAGTTGAGCCTTCAGAGGTGGAGCTCTTCCAGTGAACCACCAATTGTTGCTCGACCGCATGCGATTTGGCGTAGCCTGTCAGCAGTGCGATTATAGTTGCAACGCAGGTGCGCGCGAGGAAAGAAAATCTAAACCTATCGAAAATCACACCTCTTAAAGAGAACCAAGTATTGTGGCGAGCTATGCCTACCAAGGGGTTGCGTCCAAATTTTGATTTATTCCGCTCATGTACGACTGGCAATATACGGGGCGATTCGTATTGAATGCAAGTGCGTTTACCAAGTTCTTTTTTTAGCCAACTGTCGAGCGAGTACCTCCGCTTCTCGTCATCGATTCCCTGAGCTAATATTCTTTCGAGTTTTCAGAATTAAAGGTAGCCTTGATCAATCTTAAAAAATCTTTAAATAAGTTGACGAAGTGAGATTTCGGGGCTTTAGTTGTTAAAGATCAACGAATGTTTCCCCTTTTTGAAAAACCTAGAAAAGGATTAAATCCTCTTCTCAGCTATATGTCCTCTGCTTTCTCGGGCAGGTGGAAACCCTTTGCTTCGTTCATTTTACTCCTGTTTGCCTTGTCGTTTTTCTCTCTAGAAGAATCGAAGGCAGCAAATACGCCAGTTGAATGGGGTAATGCTTACTATGACAACCTTGACCCGCTAGGCAGTGGTTCGTTTACAACACCCATGGAGTTTTACGGTTTGAATGCCGCAGGTGCCAGTGCCGCCAAGCTGGCCAAAGACATTTACAATGCCGGTACTCCCACTCAGGTCGACACCAAAGGTGATTTAGTGGAACTCGGTTATTTCGCTTCTGATGCTGCTGGCACTCCCTCCGCCGTGTCCGGCGATTTGTTCAGGGGCAAATATTGGATTCCTCTTACCAGCACGACTAGAATTGGTATGCAGTCCCAAGGTGCCGATGCCACCGAGAATGCCACTGGGATAATATTGCCCATTCAGACAAATTTCACCTCTGGAAATAACGATGCCGTCACTAATACTACGGCAGGTTACATCAGAACCGATACTAATCCTAGTGCTGGACCAAGTTATTCCAGTGCGACTTTAAGCTCTATTATTGCGAAACTTGATACTGCCGATGGTGCCGGTGATGCCTTTTTGGCCATGAGGTTCTACGATATTAATCCTGCTTCCAGTACAGGTGGAGACCAAAGTGATTTAGCTTCGGGTACTTCCCGCTACAACACAATAACTAATGCCTTATGGAAATGGAAGGCTACAAATAATACGCCTCAGACAGTAGAGATGCTGATCAACGATCCATCAAATTCAAACAGTGCGGTTGGCTATGACATGGAATTGGATTCCGATGATTATTCCGGAGTCAAGATAGGTTCTGGCAACACTCTTGGTACTGGAGACAGCGATACCGTTCGCACGGCTTCCATTACTTATCGGGCGGGTGCGCTAACTCTTGCAGCGGATACTATTGTCAGTAATTTGGACAATGTAGTCAGCACCGCAAACATTACCGGAGACGCCGGCACGGCATATGATCTTACCGTATTGGCTCCTTCCGCAGGAGCTGATGCCACGACCGACTACACCTATTCTGGAGTCATTTCAAACAAGACCAACATCAAAAAGATCGGTGCAGGTACGCAAGAGTTCACCGGTGCCATAAACACTACCGGATTCTTATCCATCGATGAGGCCGCGTTGATCCTCAAGCCCGGGAACATTACCCAAAGCTTTGAATATCTTACAGACGATGGTTCTCCGGGCACCTTGGCAATTGATAATTCGGGAGGCGCTAATCATGTCGTGGAACTCGGCTTTGCCTCCACCACCACTGCCCAAACCTTTGCCGGAGCGATAACGCTTAGCGATTCGGGAACCAATACCTTGAAGGTGGGGGGAGTTGCCGCTGCTGATTTCGATGACCACCAAAAATTTACCGGTAATATCGGCGACGATGGTTCCGGCGCCACCCTAAAAAAGACAGGCAGCGGCAAGCTTACTCTAGCCGGTTCCGGCAGCAATTTCACAGGAGGCGTAACGATCGCC
>JABHOU010000345.1 GCA_018695085.1 Opitutia bacterium
AGAGTTACTCGATGTTAAAGTCGACTGGAAGACACTCCCATCCCATGTCGATTCCTTGAATGACAACGATCGTTCCCGCATCTTGGGGATTCGCGAGGATTTTGTCGCATCAGTTGAAAGAACCAATGCGATTAGAGATCGTTTCCCCGAGCGTTTCCTGGCTCCTTTGTGGGGTGTTGAACCAAGACCTTCCCTGCTGGCGGTCGGAGAGACTATGTCCGGTGAAGCAGTTATTGCAAAGACGCCGATGAAGGGCTGGATCTCTCTGTTGTGTGCAGCTGCCGCCTTGCTAATGATGGGATTGGGTTCCTTTTTCGGTTTTCGGAGAATCAAGACCAAGCGATACGTTGAGAACATACCTACTTCGCCCTCCGCAGGGCTGACTTACGGACCTGCCGAAATCAAGGGGATTGTCGAGTGTGATCCCAAACGCTCCCTCAAGGGTCCCATAAGCGATGCAAAATGTGTTTATTACAGATACAAAATCACCGAGCGCCGCCGTTCCGGAAAGAAAACTAGAACCGTCGTCATTAAGGATGAGAAACAGTATGTGCCTTTCCAATGCAGGGATTCCGAAGGCGTAATTGCAATCGAGCCTGAGGGGGCGGAGTTCACTGCCGATTTCAAGGTCAAGAAGAGGATAGGTCGTCAGACGCATTACGAATGGCACATTGCTCCATCGACTGAGCTTTACGTTCTGGGTTCTGCCGTGGTGGATAAGGAAAAGGGGGACCATCTCGTTATTTCCGATGGGGACAATGACGGTTTTCCTTTCTTGGTTTCCGACGAGACGGAGACTGAAGTCATGTTGCGTCAGGGGCGCAAGGGATTGCTTGGAATTGGTTTTGCTCAGAACGGAACGGTTTTCCTCGGTCTCACCCTCTTTGCCGCCCTTGGCTCGTTCGCTGCTACGGATTTTCTGCTTTCGGCCTTGGTGTCGCCCATGTTCCTGGGGTTTAGCATGTTTGTCCTCATGTTCAACGACCTTGTCTTTTTGCGGAATCGCGTGAAGCGAGCTTGGGCAAATATCGAGGTCTCACTCAAAAAACGGGCGGATCTGATCCCTGGTTTGGAAAACATCGTCAAGGGCTATTTGTCCCACGAACAGTCTGTCTTGGAGGCTGTTACAGGACTAAGAACTGCGGTGGTCGGAAAAAACTCCTATTCCCCGACTGAGGTGGATTCCGCGATGCAGCAAGAGACGATCCTCACCAACCGACTGTTTGCTCTTCGTGAAGACTCGCCCGACCTCAAGGGCGACACCGTCACGGATGACTTTATGCGTCGCTTGACTCGAATGGAAAACGAGGTGGCTTTGATGCGCAAAGGCTACAACGACGGCATCGAGCGTTACCACGAAGCCAAGAAAAGAATTCCCGAGGTGTTTCTCGCCAAACTTTTCAAGTTTCAGGATGCCGAATTTCTGAGGTTCTCGATGGAGGTCAGGGAAGTTCCCTCCTTGACCTTTGATGAGGATGTTTCCCCAGAAGACAAAGGCGCAGAGGCCCCTGTCGCAATTGAGGAACCTGTAGTCGAGACGGATTCATCGTTACCTGCAGTTTACGTCTACAAGAACGAACAACAAATGGGTCCGTATAATGTCGATCAATTGAGGGCCTTCGTTGAAAACGGGGATTTTTCGGAGAATGATCGAGCCTGCTTTGACGGGAAGAACTGGGTGACTATAGGTCAAGTTCCCGGATTTGCCGAATGAGCTTCTCGCTCACACGCCCTTAGCATCGGCAGTTTGCTTTGGGCTGAGTTTCCCTCGATGCCGGTTACTTCAATTGGGGGACGGGGCGATTGTCGTATCGTTGGTAAAGTCGAGTGTGCCGACTCTCCAAGTCAACTTCGGTTCCGGCAAGAATCATGTGCTTGACGGAGGTGCGGATATCAAGCAAATCCCCCGAGGTGGCGATGAACGTCGCATCTTTGTCAACTTCCAGAGTTCCCAGACGATCCGCGACACCAGCGATCCTAGCTGGCTCGATGGTGATTGATGCTAGAGCCCTTGATCTGGAAAGGCCATGGGCTACCGCGTGGGCAGCATGATAGGGTAGGTTGCGTTGGTGGGCAGCTGACCACCCGCCCAGGCGTAATCCGATGGATAGGGGGACGCCCGCCTCGGCCAAGATTCCCGGTGCTCGGAATTGCAAGTCATGGGGCAGGTTGCGATGCACGGGGGCGGTAAACACATGATTGTAGATGACGGGCATCTTTTTCTCTGCCAACAAATCGGCAAGTTTCCATGCATCCCGCCCGCCCGAGATGATAATCCGAAAATTTCTTTTCGCGGTCCACTCGATTGCCGCTCTGATCTGTCGGACTTCGTCGGCATGGATCATGACGGGAATCTTACCCTCAATGACGGGAAGCATGGCTTCCCATGCGGGGATTTCCCTGAAGCCCTCGGCTTTGGACGTCTTGGTCTGCCAGTATGCCTCTGCTTGGTTGAAGAACTCGTCGATCTCACGAATTTGTCGGTCGCGATTCTTTTCCTGCTCCTTGATTGACTTTGGCTTCGAGTCACCTGTTGAATGAGGTTGCGGAATGGTAATGCCATGCCCTGGCCACCAAAGATGCAGAGCGACTTTTTTGCTGATCGTCATCTCCTCGACTCCCCATCCATCTAACGCGATTAATCCTGAGACTCCGGAAATTGTTCCTCCCATGGGAGCGACCACGGCATGGGTGATTCCGTTCGCCCGGGCCACGGGAATGAGTTCGGAGTCCGGGTTGACTGCTACCCAGGCTTCTACGTCGGGAGTGTGAGTGCCGACTTCCCGTTCGTCACGAGTCGGGCGTAAGGCACTGATTTCGGTTAAGCCCAGAGACGAGCCCGGACTGATAAGTCCGGGATAAATTTCCAGATCCTTCCACTCGATGATCTTGGCCCCATTCGGAGCCTTGACGGATTTTCCGATGGCTCGAATCTTGCCATTTTTCACGAGTATTTCCCCTGGTTGGAAAACTTGAGTCGGGGTTGCCTGTATTTTTTTCGCTCGGTAAACCGTTTGTCCGGCAAGTATTCCACCGAGGCTTGAAAAGAGAAGCGTAAGGGTGGCTAACTTATTCATCGACGAGCTCCTTTCCCATGGTTGCATTCAGTCCTGCAGGAGTGAGGAAACAGATCACATGCGGTTTCCAAAGAAGACCGAAAGAATTTCTGCTTCGCTTCCTCGGATGCGCCCGTCTCCTTTCCTTCCCCTAGGGATTTGCGGGCCTTGGCAACCAAGCTATCCCTTTCCTTCGCTCTTTCCTTCTCTCGTTCCCTGGTCCTTTTGAGCTCGTGATACAAGTGGCCGTCAATCCAAGTCTGCTTGCATACCGTCCGGTAATCGAGGGGATTGGTAGACCAGACGGCGAGGTCTGCATCTTTACCCACCTCAAGGGAACCGACGTGCTTGTCGATGCCGAGTTGTTTGGCAGGGTTGAGGGTTACGAACTTAAGGGCCTCCGACTCGGAAAGGGCTCCATACTTGACCGCCTTGGCGGCTTCGAGGTTCATGCGACGGGCATGATCGGAGGAATCCGAGTTGAAACTGACGACGCATCCACGCTCGTGCATGAGAGCACCCGCATAGGGGATAGCATCGTAAACCTCGAACTTGTAGGCCCACCAGTCTGAAAAGGTGGAGGCACCGGCTCCATGCCGTGCGATCTCGTCCGCTATCTTGTATCCTTCCAGGACGTGCTGGAGGCTGGCGACCCGTACACCGAAGCTTTCCATGGTTCTCAAGAATACCAAAATCTCGTCCTGTCGGTAGGAATGGCAATGAATGAGTCTCTCGCCGCGGATGATCTCCAGTATCGCCTCGAGTTCAAGGTTCCTGCGGACGGGTGGTCCGGTTCCTTGCTTTGCTTGTTGGAGTTGGATCCCGTATTGGCGAGCAGCGGTGAAACGGTTGGAAAAAAAGGTCTTCACTCCCATCCTGCTTTGCGGGAAGCGCGAAGTGTACTTGTCACCCCAGTTGGCCTGCTTGACGTTTTCACCAAGGGCGAACTTGATCCCGCTGGGTGCTGCCTTGAGCAACATTTCATCCGGTTGTTGACCGAGCCTGAGCTTGATGACGGCATTTTGCCCGCCAATCGGATTGGCCGAACCATGCAGCAAGTTGCAGGCAGTCACTCCCCCGGCCAATTGGCGCTCGATGTTGATGCTTTCCGAATTGACCACGTCCGCGATGCGAACCATGGCAGTGGAGGGCAGAGTTGACTCGTTCACCCTACCCAGAATCATGGAGTGACTATGGCAGTCGATGATTCCGGGGGTCAGGTGCATCCCTTTGCTTTGGACGATCTTGCAACCCTTGGGTGCTTTGGCTTTTAAGTTCGGCCCCATGGCGGATATCTTTCCATCTTGGACCAACAGATCATGACCGCTCAAGATGCCCTTGCCGGTGCAGGTCCAGAGCTTGAATCCGGTGAAGAGCGTTGAGCCCGGAGTCTCGATCACCTTGCGGTCGGTATGAGGAAACCTAGCCGTTCTCTTTTCAAATTCCTTTTCGGCGGTTGCGTTGGCTTCTTCTGTCCCGTCTTCGTCCTCTGCATCCTTTACCGGATATTCGAATGGACGTCCTCTGATCCAAGTCGAGCTGATCTGCGCTTTCTTGTCAAAATAGGTATCACCTTCCACTACCACCAAGTTCGCCATCTTTCCTTTTTCGAGCGTTCCCGTGAACTGTTCGATCCCGCAAACTCGGGCTGGAT